>CAZSOM010000105.1:0-5977 GCA_964608295.1 uncultured Candidatus Cloacimonadota bacterium | reverse complement strand
CTAGAAACACTTTTTGATAACATTTGATAGTAAAATATTGAATCACTTTCACCTGTATCCATATTATTGAAACCTCCAATTTTCATGTCACACATTTACGAAATATATTTTAAAGTTTATTTTCATCTAGTTTTAAACCTCCGCAATGGTGATCAATTAATAATCAACCATTACGAAGGACAAACCATTTTCAAGGTTTAGTATATTAATTTTTAGTTCAATTTCTTAAGTAATTCAGCAGCTTCTTTCTGCATCAATCTGTCACCATCATCAACAGGGGAAAATGCAATTGCATCTTGAAATGCCTTTTTAGCTTCATCATTATTCTTGAGCTTTAATAATGCTTTTCCTAACCATAAATGATGTCTTATCTCATCAGGTTTAGCTTCAATTGCTCTTCTCATAAACTCAACAGATTCTTCAAAACTTGCTTTTGGTGGAGTTTCATAAACAATTTTTGCAACTGTTCTCTCCATCCAGCTAAGATCTGCCAGTTCATAATGCCATCTACCCAGCAAATGTAGTGATCCATCATAATTAGGATCAAGTTCAATCGCTTTAAGACCGTACTCTTCAACCTCGTAGGAATTAGTGATCTTTTGTTTTGTTCCTTCCATCATCCCAATTTTCCCAATTAAAACAGCATACCAATGATTTGCTCTTGCAGAATTAGTATCTATTGTTACAGCTTTCTTTGCTGCTTCAAATCCAGGATAAAAATGTGCTTTATGAATCTCTTCATCATTTGTTTGATCAGCAATATCAAAATGAACTTGAGCTAATCTCCACAATACCTCCACATCCTCAGGATACTCTGAAGATAGTTTTTCTAATTGCAGAAGTTCAGATTCATACTTACTCATATCATGCAATGAATCTGTTCTTGCTAATTCAGTTTGCGGTACTGCTAATAAGCCAGTACAAATTAGTAACATGAAAAAAGTAATGAATTTCATTCTTTCCTACCTTATTTCTTTGCCAGTAAATCCTTTAAATGCTCAATGTATTGTTCAGCTCCACCTTTTTGATAACCTGTTTGAGCAATAGGAGTTCCATCAGATTCTAACAACTGGACTGTTGGAAAGCCAGGAATTGCAAATCTTGTCGCTAATTCGCGGTTGTATGCTACTGTTTCTGCTGTTTGTTTGATCTTTTTTGGAAAATCAAGTGTAACCATTACCCAATTTTCAGCGACATATTCTTGAAAAATAGCTTTGGAATAAACTTCACCTTCAAGTTTGAAACACCACCCACACCAATCAGAGCCAGTGAAGTGAATAAATATAGGAAGGTCCTTTTCTTGTGCAACTACCTGAGCTTCTTCTAAGTTTGTGAACCAGGCAATTTTTCCTTCATTATTTTCTATCGCTTTCTCTCCAGTATTCTCAGCTACACATGCTGAGATCATGATCAACGTGATCAAAACTGAAAGGACTATAACTCTATTTGTCATATTTCATCTCCGTTAATATAGATAATTGTTTTTATTTCAGATGATTTTCTTAACATTTCAGAAACTCCACAATATTTAGTTTCAGAAAGTTCTACTGCTTTTCTTAGTTTGCTTTTAGGAAGATTATTTCCTATAAATTTAAACTCAACTGTTATTGTATGATATATCTTGGGATGTTCATCTGTAAGTTCACCCGAAACTTCGATTTTTAATTCATAATCAGTTACTTTCATTTTTCTCAGAATGGAAACAGCATCCATTCCCGTACATCCACCAAGCGCACTCAAGAGTAAACCTTTAGGACTCGGTCCATTATTTTCTCCGCCAACTTTGGCCCCAGCATCAATATCAAAATGATGTCCGCCTAGTTCAACATCGAAAGTCATGTTCTTGATAAACGTTATAGTTGATTCTTGTTTCATAGTAAAGATGCTTCCTTTTTATCCAATGCTTCATGATATGCATCAATATACAACTTGATGCTCTCATAGATTTCATCTGCTTTATCTTTAGGAAGTCTATTAATGATATCTTCCTGCAGGTTTAAGAAATCAATTATTGTGTTTTCATTGGTAGTTTTTCCTTTTGCTGTAACTTCTCCTAACCAGCTTCTTCGATCTTTTTCAGACGGATATCTTTTCACTAATTTTTTCGTAACAAGAGTGTCCACAATCCTGGTAATCCTGCTGTGAGACACTTTCAACTCTTCCGCAAGTTCGTTCATACAAGTGGGTTTATTTATTTGTGTCAAATAATTCAATAAATCGCATTCCATTCTACCTAGTTTAAGACATTGTCTCCTAATTCTCTCCTTCTTTGAGCAAAGTTTATAAATCAAACCACTCAAGTCAGCATACTTTTGCACTGTATTTTTCATAATTCCTCCATTTTTATTTAACTATTAAATAATTAACTACTTAAACACATTCCAGTATTTAATATTTAACACAATCAAACTTTAAAATAAAGTAAAGTTAAATCATATTTTGACAAGTATTATTATTTCAAATCTGCAATTATTTTTGTTATTATTGTTTGAGGCATTATATTTTCCGCTTCTGCAGCAAATGAAATTAGGATTCTATGCTGTAGAACTATTTGCGCTACACTGATCACATCATCAACTGAAGGAGTTAATCTGCCTTGCAGAACTGCTCTGCTTCTAGCAGCATAGATCAAATACTGACTGGCTCTTGGACCGGCTCCCCAACTAACCCACTTTTTAATATATTCAGGTGAATCATCATATTGAGATCTGGTTGTGCGAACTAGTTTTACCGCAAATTCAAGAACATGTTCGCTTACGGGAATTTCTTTCACAGCATTTTGAATTTGTATAATCTCTTCTGCATTGATTACCGATTCCACTAAAGTCAACTGATTAAAAGCATCATTCTTCACAATCATTTTTTCTTCTTCATGAGATGGATAATCAATATTAAGATAGAACATAAACCTGTCTAATTGTGCTTCAGGAAGAGGATATGTTCCTTCCTGTTCGATAGGATTTTGTGTTGCTAGAACCAAAAATGGTTTATCAAGATCAAAAGTTTTATTACCGGCGGTAACTTGATATTCCTGCATAGCCTGCAATAAAGCTGCTTGTGTTTTTGGTGGCGTTCTGTTTATCTCATCAGCGAGAATTACATTTGCAAAAATTGGACCCTTGATATATTCAAAATATCTTTTTCCGTCCAATTTATTTTCTGCCAGAATATCAGTTCCTGTAATATCTGATGGCATTAGGTCTGGTGTAAATTGGATCCTACTGAACTTCATATTCAACACTTTTGCCATTGTAGAGATCATCAAAGTTTTTGCTAGTCCTGGTACACCTTCCAGAAGGCAATGTCCATTAGAGATCAAAGCAATTAACATTTGTTCAATGATCACATCTTGACCAACAATTACTTTTCTGATCTCTTTTGTAATTTTTTCTTTAATCTCTGGAAGTTTTTCCAATATTTCAATTTTCTTTTTCATACTAATCCTTTTCGTTATTATTCTGTAATAGTTGATTTAAATTTATCTTAAGTGTGATGAGCGATATCCCACCAAGCAGGAAAATCCAGATTGAAGTTAACAGGTGAGAAAATGTTACAGCTGCACTCGTCAGATTTTTATCCAAACCTAAAGCAAACGAGAATATCAAAACCCACATAAACTGATTCGAACCTATCTGAGCGGGTGGAGTTGGCAAAATGTATGTAAGATTCATCAGTGTATATCCAAATAAAATTTCTACATATGAAACCTCTGAGCCAAAAGCCTTGAAAACTGCATAAATATATATTGCTTCTGATAGAACTGCAAATAATGTGAGAAGATACACAAAACAATTCTCAACAATTCTTCCCCGCATTATCGCCATTCCATTAACGAAATTTATGAAAAAATCTTTAACCTCTAATCTATGTTTCAGAGGTATGACATTTAAAAAAAAATTCAAAATTGTTATCGCTTTACTTTTATGGTTAACTGCAAAAAATAGAAAGAAGAGGAATAAAAGGAAAATAAGAAATAGAAGGCTTATAATGATATATAGAGATGTATTAAGTTTTACAGAAACAAGCGGAATCAGTATCATAATGAAAATTATCGGGAAAAGATCAGTTAGTTTATCAATAAATATTGAGGGTAGACTTTCGGAGATTCTAACTTTTTTCTTCGTTTTTAAAATAACTGATTTTGCCAGTTCACCTGCTCTTATCGGAATAAGATAGTTAACCAGCATACCTGACATGAAAATTGAAAAACTTTCAAATAAACCCATTTTATGAATGGGTTTTAGAATAATTCTCCAGCGTAAGCTTCTAAAAAAATAAGCTAGAATATAAAAAAATGAAAATACAAGAACCATTTTTAAGTCAAATTTATAAAAATAGTTTATGAATTCCTGCCAATCAACAATCCGTATCCAGGCAATTAAAAATATTGCACCAAGAACTATTCCAACTAACCAATTAAGATTATTTTTTTTCATCATTTCTTAGCTTACTTCTTTGGAATAAACAGATAATATTTATGATGAGCCCAAAAAGCTTTTATAATTTTAGGAGCTTTTCTTTCAAACCAGAAATGAGACATCATAGTATCAGCAAATTCAGGATCACGATTATTATAATGATCCAAGATCGTGTATGGTTTATGCTCTTTTTTCTTAATCAACCAATTTAGTCCAAAAATACTTAAGAATTTTTCTTTCGGCATTCCGATGTCGGGCCAAGGTGGACAATCAATATAATTACTGTCCATCAACAACCAATTATTTTTTTTCATTTCTTTCTTAATATTCTTAGGTAGTATGTTTTCTTCTTTTAGATATTTTTTCAGTTCTTTATATCCTAATATTTTCTGTGAAATATAACCTAAACCAGTTCTATTGGGAACACACAATAGTATTGCTTGTGAGGTAACCCGGGTTAGCTCCTTTATGAAAACAGATAGGTCATCTACGAACCAGAGAGCAGAAAAATTCCAACTCAGATCAAATGAATCATCAGGGAAAGGTAATGCTTTGAATTTTTCAGAGTGTTCGATTGTAACTGGAAGAGTCATCTTATCCCAGGTTTCCTTGATCATTTTTATTCTCTTTTCATCGTCATCCACAAGAGTCACACTCTTGTTTGCTCTTGCCAGATTCATACTGTTTATACCCGACAATCCGGTGAATCCGAAACTTGGTGCTTCCAGAACTGTAGAGATATTAAAATGTTTACATATTGTATTCAATTTCTGATTCAATACAATTCTTTCATAGGAAGAGCCAAGACCTTCATCATTATTTGTAAAATATTTTTCCCAGTTTTTCAAAATCGGAATCGCCATAATTTTTCCTATGCTATTTTGATTTTAAACTTTTATACCAATCTATAACTATTTTGAAATTAGGGATTGTGTTTGTTTTCTTCAAATTAAGTTCTAGAAAACTGTTCCCTACATCAAAATACCAATGTCGCGAGATTAATTGGAAACGTGCAATCCAGAGTTCACTCTTAAATAATTTTGCAATTTGCTCACCTTTTTGGAAATATTTAATGTCTATATTCTTTTTGGAAGAGTAAGGTTTTCCCTTTAGCTCATTATTGATAAAATCAGCAAGCTTATGTATCTCCACAGGAAAACTGTCTGCAACATTATAACATGTACCAGGTTTAAAGTCTATTTCGGTCAATCTTTGAAATGCTTGTGATATCAAATTAATATTTGCTAAATGAATTATCACATCCTGATCAGGAAGGAAAAGAAGTTTTTTATCAATTAATTTCGTTAATGTAAAGGGGAAACCGTAATCATCTGTTCCATAAGTAATGGAAGGACGAATTATTGCAGCGTTCAATCCGTAAAGAACATGCTTTTGGATTATTTCCTCGGCTCTGATCTTAGTAAAATGATAATAATTATCTTCTTGTCTTTTAGTAAAATTATTTGCAGGTAGTTCAAGTGGTATTGCACCAAACACACCTACAGAAGAACAGAAAATAAACTTCGAATCATTATTCCTTGCATTGATGACCAGCTGTT
>CAZSOM010000104.1:0-5986 GCA_964608295.1 uncultured Candidatus Cloacimonadota bacterium | reverse complement strand
ATATGGACGATAAACAAAAAGCACAACAGCAATCTCAAAAAATGATGATGTATTTTATGCCGGTTATGATGTTCTTCATCTTTAAAGGATTATCATCAGGACTGGTTTTATATTGGACTGTGTTCTCAATAATTGGTTCTGCTCAGCAGTATTTTATCAAGAAAAAATTTATGTAAGGAATTTACAGAAATGAAAGAAACTTTAGTAACAGGAAAATCTACCTCCAAAATAATATCTGAATTTATGAAAAAAAATGGTCTTGGACTTAATGATTTTAAGTTCGAAGTAGTGGAAGAAGGTTCAAACGGTTTCATGGGCTTATTCGGTTCTAAGCCTACAACCATTAAATTCATTTATGAAGAAAGTAGAGTTCGAACTAAAAAAAGCACTCCCAAAAACAAAACATTAAATTCTAAGAAAGCTGTCAAAAAACCAAGAGCAAAGAAGCAAGTTGTTGCTAATAATAATAACACTCCAGAAATAATCAAAATGATAAGAGAATTTACTGAAGGCATTCTTGCTAAAATGAATATAGAAACAGGTAAGATTGACGTTACGCAAAAAGACGGAACCTTTTATGTGACTATAAATAACTCCAAAGATGCTGGTTTTATTATTGGAAAAGAAGCAAAAATGTTAGATAGCTTTCAACATTTATTAAATCAGATGGTTAATAAAGCTGAGAAGAAAAAGATACAAATTATCTTAGATGTAGATGGTTACAGAGATAGGCGCCTAAAAGCTTTACTTGAGAAAGTTGATAATCTTTCTAAAAAAGTTATTGAAACTGGGAAAAGTTATACATTAGAACCACTTCATTCCAGCAATAGGAAAGCTGTTCATCAGCATATAGAAAAGAACAACAAACTTCGTACTAGAACGATTGGTGAAGGTTCCAGAAAACGTGTTGTTATTCTACCTGCTACAAAATCAACTAGTGGAAAACCAGGATCAAAATAGGTTCAGTTGATTGTAAGATAATCTCTGCCGGTAGTTGGTGGGGAGATGCCGGTGCTGCAATGGGTGTGATGCCTAAAGCTTTATGGAAGAAATTCGTTAATGCTGACGATAGAAACAGAATCGAACTTGCTTTGAACTCTCTGCTGATCAGTTCAGATAATAAAAATATTCTAATTGATACCGGACTGGGAAATGTGATCTCAGATAAGGTAAACAAAATATATTCACCTTCAAAATTCATTTTATTGGATTCACTCGCAAAAATTGGACTTTCCAGAAAAGATATTGATATCGTTGTACTCACTCATCTTCATTTTGATCATGCAGGAGGTGTAACCTCTCTTATCAATGATACAACTGAATTAACCTTTCCCAATGCTCTTCACATTTTTCAGAAAAAGGAGTGGAAAATAGCCAAAGATCCTGATGAACTGAACAAAGCTTCCTACAATTTTGAGAAAGATCTAAAACTTCTGGAAGAATCCGGGAATTACCAACTTATTAATGGAGACTATCAACTCACTAAAGATGTTACCTTAGAACTTTCTGGTGGTCACAGTGAAGGTATGCAGGTAGTTAGAATTGAAAGTGAAAATGAACTTGCCTATTATCCTGGTGATATATTGCCCATGGAAATAAACAGACATTTAGCAGTAACCACAGCTTTTGATCTTAACCGAAGAGACACATTCAATGCTAAGAAAAGAATCCTCAAAGAGATCAAAGAAAGAGCAGGAATCATTTTTTTAGAACATGATACAAAGAAGCAGTTTATTAGTTTTAAAAAGTAACTAATACGTTTAAATTTATATTTAATTCATTCTTTAATTAATACCCAATTTAGTCACTAATGAATCATTTTTATAAACCAATTGACACAAAAGTAACATTACAAATTTGTACTTAACGGTCGGTAAGGAGATTAAGTTATGAAAACAAAAGAACTTATTGTTAAAACAGCATTGAAGCTCTTTCTACAAAAGGGATACTACAATATGTCTATGGCAAAAATTGCTGCAGAAATTAGAATTTCAAAACCTGCGATATATTATCATTTCAAAGATAAAGATGCAATGGTTCACGGTATACTAAATTATTATACCGATAGAATGAAAATATGGATTTCACATTATTTTGCTAACCTGGAATCAGGACAAGATTTCCTGGAAAGAATCTTCCAGGCTATTCCAATTTTTCAAAATATCGAGCAGGTACTTCTGGATGAAACAGCTGAGAAATATCCCTATTCCTATAATGATCTTCTCACTATCATCAGTAAAAATAAGCCAGAGTTCCGCATAAGAATATCGGAAGATTTAATTAATACCAGACAGCTGTTGGAACATAATATCCGTCGTGCTCAGGATGAACACTTATTACGTCCTGACTTACGTTCTTCGCAGTTGGCTATACTGATCCAAACGATTATTGAAGGTAGTAGTTTCCTCAGTGAACTTGACCCCAGTTTAAAAACTGAAAGTCTTTCAATCGAAATGTACCGAATACTATTGAAATTGATCAAGAAGTAACCACATGAAGAGCAATGTGGAATTGTTAATAATTGAATAACCAAAAGAAAACTTATTAAATTAACCATAATTCTTACTTAAGATTGTTGACATGAATATTGAAGAATACAATTAATGATAAAAAAAAATTGAAAGGAGATAAAAATGAACAAATTTAAATTATTTACTTTAATTTTAATTCTAATTTCACTAACACTTTCAGCAGAAATCCTGCAGTATTCAGAATTACCAGAAGATATCCGGGCAACCGTAATTCCAGACATGGAAGGGAAAGTATTAATTAATAATCTGGATTCACAGTTAATTGATCACACATTATTGGAGAGAGACCTTCCTTCCGTAGCTGATGGTTGGCCTGTAAGTTACGCAGGTTCAAACTGTAAAAATGGTGCAATATATGTGAATATGGATGCGGATACAGATCTGGAAATTCTATTTGGTGTGGGAACAAAGATAACAGCCCTGAATTTGGATGGAAGTACAGTAACCGGATGGCCTGTTTCATTGGGTTTCTATATTTGGAGTAGTCCGGCTGCCGGTGATATTGATGGTGATGGAGAAATTGAGATCGTCTGTACAAGCCGAAATAATACTACAGCAAACTCAGGAGAACTTTATGCTTTTGAATTGGATGGAACACCTTGCGCAGGTTTCCCGGTTACACAAGCTGGAGGTGGTACAAATAACGTTTGTCTTTATGACCTCGATGCTAATGGAGATATGGAAATTCTGGTTAATGTAAGAAGTCATCCTCAAGGATGGGTTTATGTTTTTGATGGTGACGGTAGCGAATATCCTGGATTTCCACAAGAGCTTGATTACATACCTGGAGCTGGTATTTCTGCTGGAGATATCACAGGTGATGGCATTCCGGAAATAATTGCCTTGAGTTATAATATGCTTCATGTCTACGATCTTTCAGGAAATTTACTACCAGGTTTCCCGTTAGAAAATACAGGTTACACCTATTCTTATTCCCAACCAATTTTATACGATCTCGATGATGATGGCTTAAATGAAATTATCTGGGGAGGATGTGCCAGCAGTACCGGAGCAGTTTTTGCTGTTAATGAAGATGCCAGTTCTGTAACAGGTTGGCCTCAAACAACAGATTATTGGATCTTTGGGACGGTTTCACTGGGAGATGTTGACCAAGATGGCTCAATGGATGTAGTAGTGGGTGATCAAGTTTCTTCTGGAACACCAGCTAATCATATTTATGCTTGGGATTCTGGTGGTAGTGCTTTGACTGGATTTCCAGCTGGGCCAACTAATGCCATTTATGCACAAATTGGAATTGCTGATCTAGATGGTGATAATGAAGTAGAAATGATGATTGATGATAACAATTTTGGATTTGGTTACGATTGCTATAACCATGATTGCACTCATTGTACAGATTGGCCTATAGATTGTGGAACTATATGGAGCTCTACCACAATGCAGATTCCACCAGTTTTTGGTGATGTAGATAATGATGGTGAAATAGAAATAATTGGTGCTGCAACAGATATAATGGGCTGGGTCGTGGAATGTTATTTATGGGAGACTGGAACTACCTGGAACGAAGATCTTGCCTACATGATCATTGATGGAGTTAACATTCAACATAATGGTTTGTATGAAAATGAACAGACAGTATTATATCCACCACAAAATGTACAAGTTGAAGACTGGTTAGGTACAGTTAGCTGGGGACCTCCTATTCCATCTGCAAATTTACTAACTGGATATAATGTTTATTTGGATGGCATGCTTGAATTTTTTACATCAGATATGAGCTATCAGTATTTAGATCTGGTTGAAGGTGAAACTTACACTGCAGGTGTCTCTGCTGTTTATGATACTGGTGAATCTGTAATATTAGAAGTAGTTTTCACACATCTGGCATATAATGTTTTTAATCCACCACAAAATCTAGCTGTAGATCATGGTTATGTTTTTCCTGATAATATTTACGATTTAAGCTGGGAAGAGCCAGAACCAGGATTACGGAATCTCACTAATTACAATATTTATGTTAATGATGATATTTATGAAACTGTTGAAGCTAATATTTTAGAATTCACAATAATTAACGCACCACTTAATGTAAATAATGAATCTGTTTTTTATATAACTGCTTTACATGAAAATCCTACTGGAGAATCCGTACCATCAAACTCTGTAAGCTGTATACCAATGACTTCAGCAGAAAATGAATTAATTCTTAACAGTAGTTTTTCAAACTACCCCAACCCTTTCAATCCAGAAACAACAATAAGTTTTGAAATTACTCAGGGGATGACAGGCAAACTATCAATCTATTCGATTAAAGGACAATTGATAGAATCACATAGATTTAATGCTGGCAAGCATGATTTTATTTGGAATGCTGAAGAGCAAAGTTCAGGGATATATTTATACAAACTTGAAACTGGCGAACATTCTGAAATAAGAAAGATGCTACTTTTGAAGTAAGAAAGATTATACAATAGGAATTATCATGATCCAGATTTACACAGGAAATGGCAAGGGTAAAACAACTGCTGCTTTGGGACTTATTATCAGGGCATTAGGCAGGGAGAAAAAAGTCTGTTTGATCCAGTTTATGAAGAAAAATTTTGAATATGGAGAAATCAAATTTCTTTCTAAGCAGAAAGGATTGGATATTTTTCAATTCGGAACAGCTCAACTGGTCAATCCTGAAAATCCAGCTAAAATTGATTTTGATGAAGCTGAAAAAGCCTATGAAAAATGTAAGGAAGTGATAGCTTCTGAAAAATATGACATCATTGTGATCGATGAGATAAATGTAGCTGTGAAATGGAAACTGATTTCTCTAGAAAAACAGATCGAGCTGATGGAAATGGATACCGATGCCGAAATAATCATGACGGGGAGATACGCCAAGAACGAAGCCTTACATCATGCTTCACTTGTTACGGAAATGAAAGAGATAAAACACTATTTTGTGTTGGGTGTGGAAGCTAGAAAGGGAATTGAATTTTAACATGCAAAAAATAATTGATAAACATCTCTATAAAAAATCACTGATTTCATATCTACTATTGCCGTTGTCGTTTGTTTATTCTGCCATTTTAATTCTTCGTAGAAAACTCCATTCCGGTGGTTATCGATCTCGTTGTAAAATAATTAGTGTGGGAAATATCGTCAGTGGTGGCAGTGGTAAAACCCCAATTACGATCTTCCTAGCAAAACATCTTCAAATCCAAGGCAAAAAAGTTGCAGTTTCACATCGAGGTTATAAAGGTAAATTCGAAAACGAAAATAAATTAATTTCGGACGATGTTGAAGTTTTTGATTTTGCTAAAGATGCTGGTGATGAAACGTATTTGCTGGCTAGCAAACTTGCTGGAATCCCTGTAATTGCTGGACGTGATAGAAAAAAATCAATCCAAATACTTGAAGCAAAGTTTCCCAAACTGGAATACATAATTTTAGATGATTCATTCCAGCATCTCAAAGTTCAGCATGATTTTGATTTTGTGGTTTTT
>CAZSOM010000103.1:4571-6033 GCA_964608295.1 uncultured Candidatus Cloacimonadota bacterium | reverse complement strand
CAGTTGGGAGAGCGCCTGCCTTACAAGCAGGTGGTCGGGGGTTCAAGTCCCTCCACGCCCACCATTTAATTTTAATATTCTTGGGCGTATAGCTCAGTTGGGGGAACGCTTGCCTTACAAGCAGGTGGTCGGTGGTTCAATTACCTCCACGCCCATCATAAATTCTTTGCTGTTCGATAAATCGAACAGCTTTTTTTTTGCCTGGTTGTTCATGTTAACCAACATTCATATATTGTTAATTATTTTCTTGACTCAAACTCCTTCACAAAATAGTCAACCTATAAAGAAAAAATGAAAAAGGTTAGGGAATGAGGATTAACTACAGAAAATTTGGTAAAAATAGGTTTTACGTATTATTGTTTTTTGGTTTTATTTTACTCTCAGTTTTATTTAATTATAATAAAATTACAACTCTAGTAAGTAAACCTCAACAGAAGAAAGATAAAGTTTCTATAAATAAAAAACAGAAGGGTGTATCCGTATTAGATGCCATCGTCCATGCAAAGCTGCTGCTTGGAATAAATGATGACAACTCCAATAATCGCTTAGTCAATGATGATATTTATATTTCTTACGGAATTGATCGTTCCGAAATGGATCTTAATTACGCCAACATCATCATTACAAACCAAGTCGAATTAGTAGGAGGAAAATTATTTAGCGGTATAGAAAAAAATAACGGTAATAAACAAGTTTTAGAATTCATAGATCAACGAAATTCTCAAAAATATTTTGTTACATTATATTATTCAAAACCAGAGATAAAAGCTCAGGAAAAAACACAACTCGCCATTGTTGTTGATGATTTTGGCATTCATAATAACAAATTGTTGGATGACTTCTGTAGTTTAAATAGTAATATTACTTTTGCGATTCTGCCAGATCAAAAATATTCCAAACTTGTGATGAACAAAGCTGCTGATACAGGACATGAAACTATTATTCATATACCAATGGAACCGATTAGCTACCCGAAAGACAATCCTGGTGCTAATGCGATCTATGTTCATCTCACTGAAAAAGAGATCAAGCGCAGAATGGAACATTACATTAAGCAATTCCCATTATGTGTAGGCAGTAATAACCATATGGGTTCTTTCGCTACAACCGATGAATCTGTGATGAGAAGCGTTTTGCAAGTTTTAAAGGAGCACGATTTATACTTCATAGACAGTCGTACATCACAATCTTCCATAGCTTATGATATGGCAAAAAAAATGTTGATCCCAACCTTTGAAAATTATTTATTTTTAGATACTCCATCAATAACAGAGAACACGCTACCAACCAAACTTAGACAACTAAAAAAATTAGCGAAAAGTAGAGATAAGATTTTAGTCATCACACATTGTGCAACGCGTGACAGGTATAAGTTCTTAAACGAAATGATCAAAGAGCTTGAGAAACAAAATTTTGATCTTGTTCCAGTGTCGGAGTTATTCAAAAATAAACTACCAGAAAT
>CAZSOM010000103.1:0-4561 GCA_964608295.1 uncultured Candidatus Cloacimonadota bacterium | reverse complement strand
AGAAATTATATGAACGAAAAATCTATTACCAAATTTTCACCTGAAATCAATAGAAAATTAGAAACCAAATTCCTGGAAGCAGGTTTACTCAGGAAAATGCGTGTCACAAGATACGATGCTGAAACTATCTTGGAATATACTGTAAAAAGTCTGGATAACAGAAGCGAAGGAAGCATTAAACTAAAAATTGATAAATTCGTCGGTGGTGGTTTTGCCGGGCAGGTTTATAGAGTTATTGTTCTAGAGAATCCTCAACAAATCAAATGCTTGGAAGTTGGAAAATTATATGCCGTCAAGATCTTGATCCCACCATCTGGAGCTTCTAAATTATTCCGTGATGCTATTTATCGTATCGGCTTTGGTGGGCAGTTCCAACTGCAAGTTAACCCAGCAGCTTCCAGGGCGGGTGCACTTTGGCAGAAATTCATCCGCAGAGCAGCTAAAATAAAATTTGGATCCTCAGACACAATAGTAGATATTTACGCTACTTTCGTCGATGAGACCTTGGGAAGCTGCGGAGAAATCAGTGAATGGGTAGAAGGACGAACCTGGCAGTTGGAAGTTGATGAATACCTGGACAAACTGAAGTTGTGGCAAAAAGGAAAACTTCAGGAAGATGAACACCTGGGTTCAGTAGAATATCGCACAAAAAAAGTTTTTATGCGTGACTTCGTCAAACTGCTGCATGAGATCGGAGGTCACGAATTTGCCAGACAATATGAATGGAGTACTTGTAAAAGTCAACCAAACTGCCTTAAGAGAAATGACACTAAACCATCTGAGGGATTAGTTGCTGTTGATTTTCGAGCTGGCTTGGCACTGCTGCCGTTCCTGCCGATGAGTCCAGGAGATTTCAAGCTGATCTTAAACGGTATCTTACGTGGAAGTCTTGTTCAATTTGATAGAGGTAATCTCAAAACACTTGAAACTTTCATTACTTCTAATAAAGAAAATTTTACCGATATGGCAGAACAACTAGAAGAACTTAAAGAGATGGAATCTATTTATAGGAATTCTGTTCCAGATATTACACACAATCATTTCAGGCTTTTGTATAGTACAAAATTATGGAATACTATGCTCTCCAGTTCTATTGTTGGTTGGAAAGTAAGTAATTTAATCTCTGAAGGTTATAAAGAAAAGTTAACTAGTAATAAGTTTCTCACATTTTGGATATTCATTATCAACTTGATTCCTATATTGGGAAAATACTTCATTAAATTCTGTGGAAACAAAAATTGGCGAAAACATTATTTCAAGATGTTGTTCAATTGGAAATATTTAGCAAAAAGCATTAAGGCTACCGGTGCTGAAAAGGCAATTTTCTGGTATAGGGACGAACGCATCGAATCTGAAACAGCTTTAGAAATTGGAAATTCTATTGGTAAATTTCTGAAGCATTTACCGTTTTCGATCTTTCCGATTGGGTTTCATAAGTTCTTCACCAATAAAGAGTACTTCAAAGAACGTTTATGGTTTATCTTTGTACGCCCATTCCAACTCTATTTTGATACAGAGTTACGTGAAAGCTGGCTCTTGGAAATGATAGAGGAAGGTAAGAAAAAACATATCCTATCCGATGAAGATACCAAAGTAATCGAATCTCAACTTAGTGAACCCTACATCCAGAAATATCTGAAAAGCCTTGCAGTTCACATTCTCACATTACCAATAACCCAAATTGTATCTGTATTAATTGCTGTAATTTATGTTCTTACTCATCCTGAGATGCCAAAAGCACAGTCTTGGGGAATTGGAGTGGGAATTATAGCACTATTCCAAGTTATACCAATTTCTCCCGGTTCATTAGCTCGTGGATTATACGTAGTATATCTGGTAATTAAAGAACGTGATTTCAAAAATTATAATATCGCTGTATTTTTAGGATTCTTCAAATATATTGGTTACCTGGCATTCCCTATTCAGATGACCTACAAATATCCTGCTATGGCGCGTTTCATGGCTGGTCATTGGGCTACTGGAGCCGTGAATATGATCCCAGTTTTTGGTGAGAACGGTGCTTTAGCAGAACACTGGGTATTTGGAATTTTTTACAACAAACCTCTTACAATTAGAAGACAAATGAACAAACGAGCAGAAATTAGAAAAACACAAAAACCCAGGCTTTGGCACATTCCAATTTTAATTTTTATTTTCTCTGCATTGTATGGTGTTTCAGATTATTTTTTCCTGACATACAGTAGTTTCTTACCTGCAATAAAGGAAGTTTGGTGGGTAGGAATTTCATTATCTTTGATATTAGGCTCTTTGGTAACGTTACTTGCCGGTGGTTTATTGTTCTTTAAAAGAATTATCTGGTCTGCAATTAGTGGTATCATTGTTAGTATCTTGTATTCAGGTGTTTCTCATTATTTAGGTTTTGAAAGTTCAATAATTGCTGAAAGTTTCTGGCGCTTTTTTATATTTGTAGTATTTACTACTATTGGAACACTGATTACTGAGTTAGGACTTGGAGATCCCGACCAGAAATGAAAAAAAGTTCAGCAACTTTTCATTTTGATTTTTTAAGAAATTTCCCAAATCAAAAAGTACAACCTGTTTATTACATCTTCGGGCCAGAAAACTTTTTTAAAGATAAAATATTGAATGCAATTATTAAGAGATTCAAATCTCCCGGTTCTGAAGAATTTGATCTTTCCATTCTTCACGCTGATACTGATTCAGCAGTGAATGCCTTGGAACATCTTGAGATGATGCCTTTCCTAGCCAAATTTAGACTTGTGATCTTAAAGAATTTTGATACAATGAAAGCTTCTGATAAGAATCTCATTGCTGAATATGTACAAAATCCAGTCCCAACCTCAATTCTTGTGCTGATAGCAGAGAAGATAGATGAGCGGATCAAAGCCAATAAAATCATCTCAGAGAAAGCTGAAAAAATTATCTGTCGCTCCCCCTATAGTTCAACTGACATCATTAAATGGTTGAATATTGAAGCAGATAAAAGAAGAATAATTCTTGATAGCGATTCGAAGGAACTCTTTGCAAGAAGCATCGAATTGAATTATCAAGTAGCTTCTAACGAATTGGAAAAATTGATCATTTATTCAAAAGGAAAAAGACATATAGAAATTGAAGATGTTAAAGCAACCGTTGGAAAATCCAGGACAAATAAAATATATGATCTCCAAAATGAGATCGGAAAAAGAAATGTTAAAAAGGCTTTAACCATATTGGAAAATATGATTTCAAATAACGAATCAGCTGTTTTTGTGATCATCATGCTATCAACTTTCTTCCAGACTTTTTGGAAAATTAAGGCTTTACAAAAGAACGATATCAGTAATTCAGAAATTGAAAATCGATATCTGCCGGAAATATTTTTTAGTTTCAGGAAGAATCACATCACTTATGCAAAAAAATATTCTTTAGATGAAATATCTAATATATTTTCATTACTTTTACAAGCTGATATTGATGCTAAATCATTAAATTTAAAAGATGAAGTGATTATGGAGATCCTTGTTTACAAGATCTGCAAAATCTAAAGGAATCAAATGAATAAAGATTATCGCGCAGGCTTTGTTTCAATTGTGGGAAAACCAAACGTTGGAAAGTCAACCTTGATGAATAAACTTCTAGGTGAGAAACTTTCAATCATTTCTCCCAAACCTCAAACAACACGACAGCAGATCAAAGGTATTATATCTGATGAAAAGAGACAGATAATTTTAATGGATACACCTGGATTTGTGGAAGCAAGATACACACTTCATACTAAAATGCTTGAATATATCAATAATTCCTTAAATGATTCTGATATTGTAATCTTCATGACTGATGCAAAGAAGTTCCCAACCGACTATGACAAGCAAGTGTGTAGTAATTTACAAAAACTCTCTGTTCCCAAAATAGCACTTTTAAATAAAATAGATCTTTCAAACGAAGTTACTGTAAAGCAAAAACTTGAACTACTAAAAGAATACGATTTCGAAAAAATTCTCCCAATCTCAGTTTTAAAGACTTTAGATTTTTCATCATTCTTAGAGGAACTTACTGAAATGCTTCCATTAAGTCCTCCCTTCTATTCAACGGATGAAATTTCAGATCTACCATTGAGATTTTTCGTTCAGGAGATAATCAGAGAACAGATTTTTCTAATGTATGATGAGGAGATACCTTATGCTTCCACCGTAGTTGTCGAACAATATCATGATTTATCCAATAAAGTAGTAATTGCTGCTAATATCTGGTTAGAGAAGAAATCGCAAAAACCAATTGTAATTGGAAAAAATGGCAGTAAAATTAAAAAACTGAGAATTACTGCCGAGAAAGAAATCCATAAAATCGTTGAGAAAAGAGTGAAATTAGACCTTTGGATAAAGATCAAACCCAATTGGCGGAAAAAGCCAAATGCTTTAAAAGAATTTGGTTATCGGTGAAACAAGTTTTTCAATGAAACATACTCAAGTTTTATTATGAATTTAAAAAGATAAAAAATATTTGACACCAATTCAACCAGAAAATTGTTTGTTAATTCCATTTCGGAGGATTAGCTCTAATTGGTAAGACAGCGGTCTTGAAAACCGCCGGGCTTAGC
>CAZSOM010000102.1:0-6077 GCA_964608295.1 uncultured Candidatus Cloacimonadota bacterium | reverse complement strand
TAAAAGGTAATCAGTGGAAAGATAAGGAAGGCAAGAGTCATTCTAAGGTTGTAGTAAGAGCTGCAAATTCATGTTCTTGTTTACCCGGAAAAGGATGAAAAAGAAGAAGAATAAATTTATATATAACAAATAAAATTTAGAAGTAAATATTTTTTAACTTATTGATCTGATTGATCAATTCAGGAGATCAACGCAAAAGGTTAAAACTATCGAAGATTGTTCAATGAATAATTTATAAGATTAATATATACAATGAATTCTTCATTATTAAGAAAAAGGTCATCCAGCAAGTGCTGGATGACCTTTTATAGTTTATAGTTTTATTAGAATTTATAGCCAATACTAAAATGGTGAGTTATATCAATAGTATGTGTATTGAAACCATAATCAACCAGAATA
Organism: uncultured Candidatus Cloacimonadota bacterium; assembly: GCA_964608295.1. Taxonomy (GTDB): domain Bacteria; phylum Cloacimonadota; class Cloacimonadia; order Cloacimonadales; family TCS61; genus Tenebribacter. The sequence goes on along the minus strand of CAZSOM010000102.1, from coordinate 5,678 downwards.
TTGTGCATATCAAATCTAGCACCCATAGAGTAACTGGTTGGATTGCTGCGTACTCCACAACGTAAATAGAGTATTTCCATAACCTTAACTTCGTTTCCTGCATGGACTTCAGTTATACCATTAAAGGTTTTTTTAATTTCAAATGAAGTAATCACATCTGTATATGGGTGATAAGAAATTCCCATTGCCATTTTTTGAGGAAGATCATGTGCATTATCTTCTCCTACTGCAGGATTGTTTAAATTCGTGAAAGTAAATCCAATTTGAGTACGTTGATGCACTGTAGCTAAAGCACCCAGATTTATCCCAAAAGCAGGTTGTTCACCAAAACCCTCTATAGATAAATGATACATGTTTAGTGTATAACCAATATCCAAATTTGAGTGGATATCGTGTAAAATATTAAATGAATGAGCCAGTGAATAAATTTTTTCACTCATCAGATTTACATCTTGATAATCTACATCCATAGACTGCAGACCAATACCTATCGTACCAAACTTGCGAGGTAGTTTCATTGAGAGTGCGATCGTATTAAGTATTTGAAAATCATTTCCAAACAAACTTGAATATCCAGCTATAATATTATTTTCCGAATTGTTCAATCCAGCTGGATTATAGAAGATCGCATTGGCATCATCACTGATGGAATAGTAAACTCCACCCATTGCTCTAGCTCGCGGAGAAGGTTCGTAATCATCGAAAATTGCTGCTAAGTTAGCAGATAACACAATCAAACATAATGCAATTAATATATTTCTCATTATTCCCCCGTTACTTAAGTGGTGCACCGATTACAATCGGAGCCTTGGCAGTTTGTTTATTGCCATTTTCGGCATCTATAACTTCTAAGAAACAAATATAAAGTCCAAGTGGTAGAAGGTTGTTCTCTTTGTCTCTGCCATCCCAATCATATTGGTTAATCCCATTTTGATTGGCTATAATATCGTTGAAAAGTGTTCTTTCCAGTTTGCCTTCCGCATTGTATATTCTTAAGATTGCGTTATCACCATATTCAGCACTAAACTCTATTGGGAAAGTTTCACCGGAATATGGATTAAAAGCTTTTGCCGGAATGTTTAATTTTGCTGTAAATGAATTAACGGGATAATCATATTCAAAAAACTCATCCGGGAAATTCTCTGGATAAATAATTTCATTACCCATTGTATCAATAACTGAGATATAAAATTTAACGTATGTTCCTTCAGTCTGACCAGGAATTGTAGCAAAATATTCAATCTCTCTCGATGCTGTTGAATCCATTTCAATGATATGATATCTTAGATCTCTATTGCTTTTCCAATATAGATAAACAGAATTGCATGGCTCGTTGTATGGAAAACCGATTAAAACAGGTTCACCCGGATTCTCAGGTTCCTCAAAATCAATATCGCTATAAATATCATCTATGTAGTAATCAATATCTTCTTCATACGCGCAGGAAAGTTGTGAAACGGAATTGTAGAAGGCTACCACACCTTTAGCTGTAATTTCATCACCTACAAGATATTGTTCAACATTAGCTCCGGTTGAATCCCAGAACTGAAGATCCATTTCAACATTATTTACACTCACAGTAATCTGGTAAAAGTCATATTCATTGGCATCCCAGATATCTACAATTTCCCCTGTTGCACTTGCCCAAGTTCCATTCATCGACAAATCTTCATTCCCATTAACTGGATATGGTTCTGGAAGATCATTGCCCTGAGAAATTAACAAAGCGGAAGGATTAAAAATTTGGACATTATAATATTTGTTTTCATTACCCGTATATAAACCAATTTCACCAGTAATTTCTATCAGATCACCCCTCACATAAGTATTAGCAAGGGTATCATAATTGAAAACTTGAATACCACGTCCGGAATTATCTTGAACGTAGAATTGTGTATGACCAGGATACAATAAGTCATCACCAATTATTACAATAGCTTCTACAGTAATTTCCTGACCGATGTAATCATCCAGGTTATTTTGAATATCAGAAATTTGAGTATAAGTACTAGGCTCGTATCCGGTAAATTGGATTGTACTATTTGGTGCGATTAAATTCCCTGTCAGATCTTCGATATTATTTGCTGAAATTGTATAAAGCAGAGCTTCGGTTTGATCAGATGTTGTCAATAGAATGGATGATTGATTAGATTGTAATTCTACACTTTCAATAATAAGATCATTATCAATTGAATAATTAGTTAGTATTTCAGCAGAAGTCTGATCAAGAAGTTCTGAGAATATTATTAAAACAGAATTGATTGAATTTGCCGATGCGGTGACAATTTGAGGAGGAGCATCAAAACTTCCTTCTCTTAATTGATCTTGATATCCTGGCAGTATTTGAAATGCATTGTTATAAATACCACCAACTCCAACTACTTCAAGCAAATATCCAGTTGTGTATTCAGTTAAATCCAAGCCTGTTGAATCCCATATGCGGATAATAATTACATAATTAAGTTGATCTTCAATTGTAAAATATGTCGCACCCCCTGCATACCAGGAATTAGTAATTTCTCCTACTGCTCTAACCAATGTTCCTTCATAATCAAGTAATTCCTGACTTAGAGTAACATAAATCGGAGTTGGTTCATGGTTTCCTGTAGATAAAACTGACCAGGTGAAATCTTTAATCTCAGTCACACCATCATTCTCATTAACTTCTCCAGTGATTTCCAGTTCATTTCCCCGTATCAGATCAGTTTGGTATGGAGCTATATCAATAGCAAAAAGTTCAATCCCTTTTCCAGAGTTATCCTGGATAAATGCATTCATTTGTACATTATTCGTGATGCCAGCTCCAATGGTAATGATACCTTGAATGGTAACAATTTGTCCATTATATACAGATATACTATCCTGAATACTAGCAATTGGTGTAATGTTCTGGGCAAATACTAAAGTAGATGCTAAGAAAAATATAATAATTAGTGTGTACTTCATTCTCTCTCCTCATGTGTTTGTTTATGAAATATAGTGAAAACAATCATTAAGACAATGGCAATTACAATTGAGCTGTCAGCAATATTGAAGACAGGCCATCTTGTCATAATAACATCTGGAAAATCACACCAGATAAAATCAGTAACGCTTCCCATTATAATTCTATCAATTAAATTTCCTATAGCGCCACCAAGGATAAGCGCAAAAGAAAATATCTCAAGTTTACTCTTACTTTGAGCACTTAAATAAACGATAAAAATAATTGCTATGATCGAAATAATAATGAAAAGAATCTGATTAAGTGATGGATTTCCAAAAGAAAAACTAAAAGCTGCTCCGGTGTTCTGTACGGAAGTTAGCCAGAACATTTTTGGTGTAAGCTTAATTATTTGTCCCGGTTCGATAGAGTTTCTAACCACATATTTCGATATTTGATCAAATATTATAAGAATCAGAGATACCCAGTAGTAGGGAAGTAGTTTCACTAATTTTTTCACTATTTTCTTCTTCTCTTTCTTTGTTCTTCTTCTTCCTTACATTTTATGCAGTATCTTGCATAAGGAATTATTTTAAGTCGGTTAGCAGGAATAGCATCACCACAGATTTCGCAAATACCGTAAGTTTTGTCATAAATTCTTTTCAAAGCAGAATTGATAAGTTTAATATTTTTCAATTCTTTTTCCAGAATATAAACTCTACGTTCAGATTCATCTGTATCGGAACCAAGATCAGCTTGATGCTGAGAATAGGCTGAAAGATTTCCATTGCCATCCTTTGCTCCGCGTTTCTGAATTTCATTAATTGCGTTTATGATATTTTGTGTATCTTCCTTTTCTTTAAGAAGAATTTCTTTATACTTCTCCAGCCTTGTTTCGGCTAATTGTTTTGCTGCCATCACTATATCCTCTTCTACAATTTGTTGAATAGTTCAACTATTAATGTTTCTAAATTCATTTTCGCTTTAGCTGCATTAGCTCTAATCTCTTCCTGAGTATGTGGTTTCGAGTGGAAAATATTACTCAAGTTAGTAACTACAGATATTCCAATGACCTTCATATTAGAATGAATACCTACAATAACCTCTGGAACAGTTGACATGCCAACCAGATCTGCTCCTAGTTTTGCCAACATTTTGCATTCAGCACGTGTTTCCAAACTTGGACCGGAAAGTGCTAAATATGTCCCGTCCTGTAAAGAAAAATTATTCTCTTTCGCTATATTATGAGCAAGTTCAATATATTTCTTATCATATGGTTCATGCAGGCTGGGAAATCTAATTCCCAGTTCATCTATGTTTTCACCAATAAGTGGATTATTTCCCATCCAATTGATATGATCATTTATTATCACTAAATTTCCAGGAGTCATCTTCTCATTTAAACTTCCGGCTGCATTGGTTACTATTAGCTTATCTACACCAAGTGCTTTTAAAACCCTAACCGGGAAAGTGATCTCCTGCATGGAATAACCTTCGTAATAGTGTAACCTTCCTTGCAAAATCACAACATTTTTATCTCCAAGTTTTCCTGCTAATAACCGGCCTTGATGGGATGGTGCTGTAGAAACTTTCCACTCAGGGATATCATCGTAAGAAATTATTACCGGTTTAGTAAGCATGTCACCAACCGAATTCAGCCCAGTTCCCAAGATTATTCCAATCTCAGGTTTAAACTTTATTTTCTCTTTCAGGAAATTTGAAGCAGTATTAATTTTATCTAACATATCCACTCCTAGTTAATTCCGATTAACAGATTCTTTAAGAAATTTAGTACAAGGATAACTATGATTGGGGAAAAATCTATCGGTGATGATGGAAAAATTTTGAGTAACAAATCTCTGGCAGGTTTCATAACCGGTTCTGTGATCTGAATAATAAAAATGTATATCTTGAAAAATTGACCGGTAGGATTAATCTGGATCCAGGATAAAACCGCTCTGACAATTATCAAGAGAATATATATTTGAACAGCTTGAGCTAACAACATTCTAAGCGAATCCATTTCTAAAATACCTCGTGACAGTTACGGCAACGGGCTTCATAGATATCAGTAGTTCCAACGATTACCGTTTCTTTACTTTTTGTTAGTCTTTGTGTTCGGCTGGCTGGATTTCCGCATTTTACGCAAATAGCATTTAGTTTTACAATATATTCAGCAATTGCCAACAATGACGGCATAGGTCCGAATGGTTTACCACTGAAATCTTGATCTAGTCCGGCAACTATTACACGTTTCCCATTATCTGCCAGTTTGTCACAAATTGCTACAATGTTATCATCAAAAAATTGTACTTCATCAATTGCAATTATTTCGGTATCATATTTAACGAGATCGTGTATTTCTTGTGCAGTTTTCACAATCTGAGATGGAGTTTTCATCTTGCTATGTGAAACGATGTGATCTTTTTCATAGCGATTATCAATTTCCGGTTTGAAAACCTGGATTTTCCTTCTAGCATACTCAGCGCGATGTACCCTGCGAATCAGCTCTTCAGTTTTACCACTGAACATACTTCCGCAGATAACCTCGATCCATCCGGTTTTATTATTATTTATATTCATTTTAAAATTCCATTTGTCATTAATTTTTCGTTAAGTTATTGTGTCAAATCATTTGTAATGTGGATATTACTAATTTTCAATGACAGAAATTAATCATTTTACTTCTTGTTGTCATCTTCCATATTCTGCAAACTTCATTAAACTTAAAGCGGGTAAAAAATTCTAATTTCAT
>CAZSOM010000101.1:0-6109 GCA_964608295.1 uncultured Candidatus Cloacimonadota bacterium | reverse complement strand
ATATAGTGATAAGGATAAATTAACCATTCTTACAACAGAGCTTGATACACTGAATTATAAGATACAACTAATTGATATATTGGATTTGAAAAACAATCTGACAATAGAAAGTTTCCTTCTCTTTGAGGGTATTGCTTTGCAGGATACAATTCCTCCCGAGGTGATTTCATCAAGCCCTAGAACTGGGTCTTCTGTAGATACAACATTACCAAAAATTTCTATTCTATTTTCTGAGATCATATTTGAAAATGATATTGAAGTGGAATTGGTTGAAGTCGAAACCGGAAATATTGAGGATATTGTGATTCTTAACAAGGATTCAAAGCAATACATTTTCAGTTCACAACATCACTTGAATAATTATTCTTCCTACAAATTCACATTACAAGTAAAGGATAATAGTGGAAATATAATGCTCAAGCCCATTGAGACGATTTTCCTTCCTATTGTTAGAAATATAGATTAAATTCTACGAGAACATATCATAGATAAATTATTATATTATAAAGATATACGTATATGTTGGGTAGAATGCAATATTGTCTTTAAAAAAATATAACTTATTATTATATAATCAGATAACAGTTAACAATCAAAAATAATTCTTGACATCATATTTAGAATAATTTCACTTAGGCGAGTTCATAAAATAGGAATATAGAATGTTATATTAGAAAATTGAGAATTACTATCGCAATAGGGTAAGTTAATTTAGTTTAACTTAATGTGTGTTAAAAAAACTAGGGAGAAAAAATGAAAAAAGCATTACTAATTTTATTAGGTTTATTGTTAGCTGCAAGTATGTTTGCAGATTTCACATGGATGCAGTTGAACCTGTATGAAGGTATCGGAGTTGCGAACTCATTTGGTGATACTTACGATCTGACTTATTTTGAAATTGAAGGAGGCGGTACAACTGGTTTCTTGAATCTTTACTATTTTGTTGATATCAATGACATTCTTGGTTTTAGGGATGAAGATGTTAGAGATGAAGTTGCCTCAGGTGATTTTTTCATGAAAATCAATCCTCGCTTTAGTCTTAACACAATAACAGGTAAAGATCTTAAGCTGGGTCCAGTAAATGAATGGTACATAGCTACCCAGTATAAAGGTTACAATGGTGGCAATAACTATTATGCAGGTATCGGTACAGATATGAGCATTCCATACCTGGAAAGATTCTCTCTTAACTTCTATAAGATGTTCGAACACATTAATGGTACAGATACAGACGGTGACTTCGAAAATGATTCATTTGAAGATGATTTTGAAGATGCTGGTTGGGTTGTAGCCATTAACTGGTTTACTAAGCTTAAAACATTTAACGATAAATTCAATCTCTCTTTCCAGGGTTGGTCAGATTTCGGTTTTGGTAACACATGGGCAGAAGAAAATAATAACTATCCTGAAGTTGATAAAGGTACACCTACAGAGTGGCAAATGTTCAATGGATTCTTCTGGAATTATAAGAAGTGGTCAGTTTCTACAAGCGTTAAACTTCATAAAAACTTCATCTATCGTGAGACATTGAATCACGATGCAACTTCTTTCTTTGTTGGTCTGCATCGCAGATTTTAATTAAGTAAATTATTGATCTCATATACCCCGCAAAATGCGGGGTTTTTTATTTCTAGAAACAAATTAGTTTTTATAATTTTCAAAAAAGTAATTATTGGCTACAAGTTTTCATCGAAATGTTTGACACAATATTATCATTTATAAAAAGAGCAGGTATATTTTAATAAATAAAAAGGAGTGAAAAGGGATGAAAAGATTATTGATTATCGCTTTGTTATGTTTGTTGATCTCAAGTGCATTTGCAGAAGTTGAATTCTATGGAAGCGCAAGACTTGGTTACTGGTATGAAATGTTGGATGAAGATCTAGCTGGAGGAGAGAGTCGTATTAATATGGAATTTGCTCAATATTCTACCAGTAGAATGGGTGCGAAATTTAATTTAAACAGAATGCTAGGTAAAGTAGAGTTTGGTTTTAATGGCACAACAGTTTATACACGACTAATTAATGGAACAATTGATTTTGGCGCATATAAATTGTTAATAGGTCAAGATTATTCAGGATTCAATCTGGCAAATGCAGCTTCTCAATCAACCTCAATATTACTTGGTTATGAAAACATGCTGCTTGGTTATGGTGCTGCTTATGATGGTAGACATCCTATGATCAAGTTGATTCTGAAAAACGGATTATACTTTAGTTTATCAAATCCAAAAAAAATAAATCCAATTATTGAAGTATTGGATGAAGATGGTAATCTAATACTTTTAGATACTGATTCAATCGATGCATTAATTCCTAAGATTAACCTTAGTTTCAATTTTAAAAACGAAGACTTAGAAATCTACCCAACAATTGGATTCAATATGAGCCAATATAACGCGAATTTCAATGTTGCAGAAATAGATGAAAAAATATTGGCTTATGTTTTTGCAACAACATTTAAATATAATTTAAACAATTTAGTAATAAAATGTCAAGTTCATTACGGTCAGAATCTAGCTGATTACGGAATATTAACTTCCACATGTGCTAATGCAGGTTGGGATGTTGTAGAAGAAGAAATTATTGATGTTGTTACAATGGGTGGATATCTTCAAATGACTTACCCAATCGGTAGTTCAAAGATAACTGCTGGTGGTGGTTATGCAACATCATCAAGTGACAATTTAGATGATAATGACACTGGAATGAGTGTATTTTTACAAGGTAATTTTAAACTTCACGAACAATTATCCATAATTCCAGAAGCAGGAATGATTGATGATATGGAAGATGGAAAGGGAAAGATAGAAGGTTCAGAAATTTATTTCGGAATAAAACTGCAGATGGATTTCTAAAGCAAGATATATAAATAAAACCCCGCTGGAAGGCGGGGTTTTTTGTTTGCCTAAAAATAAATATATTGACTTATTTATTCACAAACAAATATATAGTAGCAGAAATAATTTAAAATTGGACATAAGAATATAACTTTGGATATTGAGAGTAAAGAAACGCAATAATTTTAAAAAAATAATTTAGGCTTTTGAAGAACTTTAATTAAACAAAAGGGAGGATTTTATGAAGAAGAAAGTTGCAGTTTTATTGGTTTTGTTATTATCTTTGCATCAACTATTATTTTGTTCAGATTGGGGAGAAGATACTAAGTCAGGGTCGAAGAGCTCTTTTGGAGGTTCACCAACTTTAAAGAACATTTCTATTTCGTATGTTTTTAGCCATGGTGGAAAGTTAAAAACTGATTATGGAAACGGTAAATGGGAAACAAAGTTAAAAAAATACAAGGGTTGGAGTTTTTTATACAGAATGCGTAAACCGGAAAAACTTTATTATCTTAGTCCTTATTTTGGATTTTCTAATTTCACAAAAAAAGTTTCTAAAGATTCATGGGAATACTATGCAGATAAAGATTTCAAACATTTTATAAGAACAATTTCAGCAGGTGCTAACTATGGAATCAATATTAGCAAGCTTTCTAACATGTCTTTATCACTACCAGAAGAATTTAATCCTTATGCTGAAATTGGAGGAGGATGGGCTTTCGTTAGTCAAGGTACTGGGAAAGGATTTATGCAACTTTCAAATAAAGCTATTGTTGATGATTATTATTATGGTTCATATTCATATAATATCCCATCTGTATGGCATTGGTTCAGATTTGGTTTGAATGCAGGAATTGGAACTGAATACACTATTAATGAGAAAATGACATTTGATCTTTATATTAGTTATCATTTAAATTTTCTTGATTTCGCAATAATTTCTGGAACTAGTAAAAATATGGAGTGGGATGAGGAAACTAACTTCTTTAATCATTTTATTAGTTGGGGTGCTGGTTTAGAAAAAATTACTGACCAATATCTTAGAATTGGATTAGGATTAACCTTTTAATAAGAAAATATAAATAATCCTGCAGACATAAATTAAGGGAGGAAACAAATGAAGAAAATTCTGCTTATGTTAGCTGTAATTACACTACTTTTTGGTTGTGCGGCAGTAAAAGAGAAAATTATTTTCCCTGCTTCTGACGATGTCTTTATGACAACAGGGGATGGAAATATTCAAAAACCATATACACCCATTGGTCAATTGTTTTATTGGGAAGAAGGATTTAGAATCCCAGGTTTGCTTATTGGTTTGATTCCTTTTAAAGACATTGATCCTGATGTTACAATAAAGCAAGACATTACAGAAGAAGTGAAGAGAATGGGTGGAGATGGAGTGATTAACTTAAGAATCAATTGGAGACCAGCAAAAAATGGTTTTCTTGGATTCGGAGCATTTGGCGGTTCAGTAGCAGTTTATGGAACAGTGATTAAAAGATAGAAAAAAAGTTAACTGCAGGATTTTTTTTTATTAGGGGAGTAGCATTATTATAAGAATACGGATTCTTTTTATTTTATTTGCTTTCATATTTATTTTTCTTTATGGAGAAACTTCTATTGAATATGAAAAAAAGATTACAAATGAAATAAAAATATTTGATGTTCAGAGAGAATTTGATTTCAATTGTACAGATTCCAGAGAGTTTCAAGATAATAAAATATCAATATCTGAATTATTATCAGAATTAACAGAATTTAGTACTCGGGATAACAATTATATACCTCTAGATCCCATTTCGGTAAATTATGATTTTAGTTATTTTGGATTTTACAAGACTAGTAGTGGAACTTGGATTGGTAAATCGGTAATTCACTGTAAAATTATTGATCCATATAATCCTTCTTACAATGAGATAAAAACATTTTCAACTGAAATAGTATGTAAGAAGAAAAGAAAATTGAGCCAATCTCTTTATAATAAATGGAGCGACGATTTAATACTAGAAGTAAAAATAAAAATCAAAAGCTATTTACATGATTATACAAATTCAGTAAATGATAAGTACAAGAATGTTGTTTCTTTCGGAAAATATAAAATATCGGGTTCAGAAGAAGAAGCGTTGAAACTTGCAAAATTGGATGCACTTAAACAAGGTTGTACTAAGGCTTGGGGATTACAACTTGAATCTACAACAACATTAATTGATTTAGCTGATGTTGAAGAAAAAACAACAAGTACATCAAAAGGATTAGTTATTAAATTTGAAGTATTAGATAAATACACTCAAAGAACTGATGATAATTTTTTATGTATATTAGTGCAATCAATTATTCTAAATCCTATAAATAAATAAGTTGGATGGTACCATTGAAAAATCTAATTATTGTTCTATTGTTATTTTTAATCTCTTGTGCCACAGTTGTTCAAGAAAAAACAACAATCAGAGTCGATGAGAGAGGTAAACATATTAAGGAAGAAAAAATAATTAATGGTTTAGTTATTGAAAATTTAGAAGAGATATGGGAGAATGAATTCATCACAGCAAATGGACAAATTCCAGTCTTGAAAAAGTATGAAGATGACGCAAGAAACGTTGCTTTAGCAAGAAGAGGTGCAATTCTTGATGCACAGAGAAATTTAGCTGAGAAAGTTAATTCTATTTCGATTACTGAAAAAGTAACCCTATCTGATTTTTCAACGTCTGATTTTGCACAATCAACATTAAATGCTGAATTACATAATGTTGAAGTTGTGTCTGAATATTATGATGAAGAAAAACAACTTTATAATGTGAAAGTTCAAATGCCTAGAGCTCCATTAATAATTATATTGAAACAATATTTAAAGTGAAAATTTAATTGGAATTATCAAAAAAAATATTACAGAATATTTAATATGTTTAGCATACTTAATTATTCATAAACCCCGCAGCAATGTAGGGTTTATTGTTTTATAAAACATTTACATTTGACAACTAAATCCACCTAAAACAAGAGTCTTTCAAGGAAGTAAATATGTTAAATGAAAATATCAGATTATTAAAAAAGAGTTTTAGCTTCAAGCGACTCTTAAATGCAATAAAAGTGTATTTTTCATACTATCTATCATTGTTAACTAAAATGGCAATTTATTGGGGTTCTCCACCTGTGGTAATGATCGAGCCGACTAATATTTGTAATTTAAGGTGTCCGCTTTGCCCCTCTGGAAATGGAACCTTAAAAAGAGAAAAGGGTTATATAACATTTGATGTGTTTAAGAAAATCATC
>CAZSOM010000100.1:0-6128 GCA_964608295.1 uncultured Candidatus Cloacimonadota bacterium | reverse complement strand
TTTCGTCAGCAGTCATGCGCGTTTCAAGCTCTACTCTACGAATTTTTCTCCTGGCATTTTTGATCTTACGCAGTGTCTCAATGAAGACTTCCGGTTCAACTTTAGTTTCCTCATGTACGAGTTTATAATCCTCTTGTGATTTATTGGCTTTTCTTCCATAAGTACAAATTTCATCTAAAGAATATTTTCTTATCTTGGAAAGATGCGTAATACTTTTCTGGCTATCTTTGATCCTGTCGACAAGACTACGAATACGGTAGACCATTCTCTTCAGAAGTTTCTCATTGTACTTTAAAATACCGAAGATTTCTATAAGTTTAATTCTTTGTTTATCGATCATCTCCTGATCTAAAAGATGTTCATCTTCATCAAGATCACTACTATCTATCATCTCCCCGATTTTTTCAAATATTGCTTTTGTCTCTCTGATAACGTGTTCAAATTCATTTACAAGGTTGGCTTCCTGGGATTTATCCATCCAGATTCCATATTCGATTTTAAATATCTGATCTATCTTAACTCTTTTTTCACGGTAACGATGTATAAAATTTTCCATCTCACGAAGAGTACTGCCGCTTTTGAAAATATTTTTATTAATATGTTGTTGTCCGCTTTCGATCTTCTTAGCAATTCTTACTTCACCTTCTCTATCAAGAAGTGGAACACGTCCCATTTCTCCAAGGTACATTCTCACAGGGTCATCATAGTATTTTCTGTTTTGAAACTTTTTTGTTGCTCTTGTTTTCTTCAGAGAAATTTTCTTTTTTGTAACTCTTTTTTGAGTTTCATCAATCAGTTCAATTCCCTCTTCCACTAGATCGGAAATGATCTGATCGATCTTATCAAGGAAGATCGGGCTGTTGGGTAGTACAACATTGATCTGTTTGAAGGTAAGCATGTTATCATTTTTCTTACCAGTTTGAACTAGTTTTTTAATACAATCATTATAACTAAGCATTTAGTCTCCTTAGTACAAAGTTTTTCTAACCACTTTTTTATTTATTTTTAATAATTCTTTTTTTAACTCTTGCTTCTTAGCATGAAGTTCCATGTTGGTAGGTTCGTTGATAATTTTGTTATTAATCACTTTCAGATCTGTGTGGAATTTCCTGGTTTTAATTGCTATTATTGCATCATCAATAGTTTGAGTGGGAGGTTCTGACATAGATAGTTCAGTTAGTATATTTCTAATTGCTTCATCATCAATCATGCTTACTAAAGCAGGGATATTATTCATATCTTCTATATGCTCCGAAAAAGTTTCGTAGATTTTCTTTAACTTTTCTGTTAAAAAGTAACTCGAATCTATCTCTTGCGCAACATTTTTATACAAAGAAGTGTTATTAATAATAATTAATATAATATTTCTTTCTTCAGCAAACCGGTCTATTTTTTGAACTTCCGAAACTTCCTTCTCTTTTTTCGAGAATTTTCTTTTTTTTCTGATCTTGGAAGAAACAGCATGATTAGATAAATTAAATGTTTCCGCAATATCCTGGACTAAAAGTTCCTGAGCTATCTCATCTTCAATATCGTTTAAGATGTCAAACAGAACTGAAAGCTTTCCTTTTTTATCTACGCCAATAACATCATCATCTTTTAAAAACTCAGCCAGAGGCTTTGCCTGATCGATCATGGTCTGCATACTTGCTGCACCTTTATTCCTGATGTAACTATCTGGATCTTCTGTTTTGGGCAGACCAATAATCTTCACATTACACCCTTTACCGAGGATCTTTCCAGCAGCACGAACAGCGGCTTTCCTGCCAGAACCATCTCCATCATAAAGCATGTAAATATTTTCTGTGAATCTGCTTAATAAGCTAATTTGAGAATCTGTGAGAGACGTGCCTAAAGAAGCAACACAGTTTGTAAAACCGTTCTCATAAAGTCTCAGAAAATCTGTGTATCCTTCACAAATCAGGGCTTGATCTTTCTTGGAAATCGTGTATTTGGTATCAAAAAAACCATATAATTCATTCCCCTTAGTGTAAATATCAGTTGTGGGAGAATTCACATATTTCCCGCCCGACTGATCTTCATTTAATTTCCTTCCACCAAAAGCAACTACTTTTCCACTAGAAGAATGGATAGGAAACATTATCCTTTCACGAAAAAGGTCACTATTATTGGAAGTGAATAATCCTGTTGCTGGCATGATTTTTTCATTAATTTCATTTTTGAGCAGATAATTCCGTAAACCACCGAAAGAGTTAAGAGCAAATCCTAATTTGAACTTTTTTATTGTATCATCTTTGATATCTCTTTCAGCCAGGTATTCCAAAGCACTACTGCTGTGCTCAACTAAATTTTTGTAAAAATATCCAGTTGTCAGTTCGTAAATTTTATAGATCAAAGCACGTTTAGAATCTTTACCACTGGTCTGCATCTTCTGTTTAACAGTTATACCTGCACGGGCAGCAAGCTTTTGTAACGCTTCAGGAAAGGATATTTTTTCGAAATCCTGCACAAAGGTTATCACATTTCCACCCTTCCCACAACCGAAACATTTATAAATCTGTTTTTTGGGACTTACCACAAATGATGCTGTTTTTTCATCATGAAAAGGACAACGAGCTTTGAAGTTACTACCGGTTTTTTTGAGAGGAATGTAATTTCTGATTACTTCAACAACATCATTTCTTTCAATGATCTCATCAATTACTTGTTGATCCATAGTTCCTCTATTCCTTAATTTTAACCACAGTTACGCCACTTCCACCAGCTTCGGGTGGAGGTGAAAAAAATTCTTCGGCACTTTTACATGTTTTCAGGTAATTCCTAACTTTTGCCCGTAAAGCTCCAGTCCCTTTTCCATGAACAATACGAACCATGAGAAGTCCATTTACTACTGCGTCATCAAGGAATGTTTCGATTTCCGGTAATGCCTCATCAAATCGGAATCCAAGAATTTTCAATTCCATTTTCACATCATGTTTTGGAACACTAATCTTTTGCTGTTTGTTAATTTTCTTTATTTTTTTCTCTGTAATTTGATAGAGTCTATCGGAAGTTGTATTCAGGAAGATCCCGTCCATATCAACTTTGACGTTCTTTCCCAAGATCTCGATTATTTCACCAGCCATCTCCATCTCTTTCAGCCAAACCTTCATCCCGATCTTAGGATCGCTGACTAATGTATGTGAGATTTCTGAGAAATTTTCTTCTTTCTTACTCAATTCTTGATTGAGTTGTGTAATTTTCTTTAAAGATTTCTCAAATTTATCTTTTTTCTCTGTTTTATTGGATTGCTTTATATCCTTAATTTCCATGTTCAACTCTTTTTGCATGGTTGTAAGGAATTCCCTGGCATCTCGAATAGATTTTTTCTTGATTTCTTTTTTATCTTTTTCTAAAGTCTCGATCTGATCTTGATGTTCATTGATCTTCTGGTTCAGAAGTGCTGTTTTAAGTTCAAACTGATATAATTGACGAGAGAGAGATTTTTTCTCTTCCGACATTTTCTTGATCAATTCAGTTAATTCAACATTTTGCTTACCGGTTAATTTCTTTGCTCTCTCAATAAGTCCATCTTTCAAGCCAAGTCTGGAAGCAACTTCAATAGCGAAGCTGTTACCGGGTAAACCCAATTTGAATTGGTAGGTTGGTTTGTGTTTATCCGGATCGAATTGCATGGCTGCGTTTATACATTTTGTATGCTGCTGAGCAAAAACCTTAAGTGATGTGTAATGAGTACTGATGACACCTACCGCATTATTTTCAGCTAATTCTTCCAAAATTGCCTGAGCTAAAGCTGATCCCTGTTCAGGATCTGTTGCTGCTCCGATTTCATCAATTAGCACAAGAATATTAGAATTTGTGTGCTCTGTCATCTCTCTGATATTTTTGATATGAGAAGAGAATGTACTCAAAGCATTTTCCAGCGATTGACTGTCTCCAATATCAGCAAGAACTAAATCAAATGAGCCAATGATGCTGGAAGGATCAGCCGGGATCAAAAGACCAGATCTTGCCATCAAAGTGAGTAATCCCACAGTTTTAAGTGTAACTGTTTTTCCACCGGTATTTGGACCTGAAACCAACAACAAATTAAAATCATAACCCAGTTCAAGTTCAAATGGGATCACATCCTCAAAATTATTAAATGAAAGTATCAGCAAAGGATGCCTGGCATTCTTCAATTTAATTTGCGGTTTTTCAGATAAAACCGGTTTTTCAGCTTTCAATCTATCTGCTAATCTAGCTGAAGCAAAGAAATAGTCCAGTTCCTGTAAATATATTATCTCTTTTAATAATTCAGTTTTATAATCCATGATCGTGGAAGTATATTCTTTAAAGATGCGGAAGATCTCTTGTTTTTCTTCGCTGGAAACAAGTTCAAGATCATTATTCAAACCAACTATTTCTTGAGGTTCCATGTAGATAGATGATTTACTGGAAGAACGTCCGTGAATAATTCCTGTAACAAAGGAAGAAGCTCCCTCTTTAATGGGAATAACATACCTGCCGTCTCGCTGAGTAACAATATTGTCATGCATGAATTTACTGGCAGCAAGTGATTCGACTTTTTTATTGAGTGTGGAAACCAGATTTTTCCGAACTTGTTTCTTTTTTCTTCTAATCGAAGCAAGAGCAGATGATGCACTGTCTTTTACTTCACCATCACTTTCAAAGATCTGGTTAAATCTGTTTTCTATCTCATCAAGCAGAACTATCCTATTTGCAAATTTTAAAAATACTGGGTGATCATCCAATTCTTTTACTTTTTTTGCTATCTGGTTTGCTGTTGAAACATTGAAATAAATTCTTTGAAATTCCTCAAAGCTAAAAGCTTGATGCTTTTGATTTGAAATGAGATTTTCAATGTCAGAGATATTTTCAAAGTTAAATGAAATGCCTTTTCTTAATAAGATTTGGATTTCAGAAGTAAGTTCAAGACTATGTTCTATTTCCTCAATCTTGTGTAAAGGTTGGAGATCAAATGCCATTTTACTTCCAAGTGATGAATGGCATTCCTGAGCAAGATAATCTTTTATCTTATCATATTCAAGTTGCTTATGAGAATTCATTTATTTAGATGTCTTATCATCGATCAGTTGTTCAATTTCTTCGGATTTTTTATCAATATCTTTTCCTAAACTCTGCACTTTTTCTTTAAAGCCTGGATATTTTAATTCTATCTTGTCCGTTACTTTTTGAATATTAACAATAATTTCAGACGATGCTGTTACATTACGGATCTGCTTTTCAAACGGAAGTAGATTTAAAAGCAGCAAAATTATTGCAATTATCATCGCACCGTTAAATATTCCAAAGAACGCTCCTAATAATTTATCCAACCATTTCAAATGCAGAAATTCTATCATCATATTTAAAATTTTAAAGGTGATCTTTGCTATTAAAAATATAGCTAGAGCGATGAGAATGTATGATATAATAATAGCCAGTAATTCACTCAGTCCAAATCTAACAATCAACATTCCCTTGAAAATATGCCCCATTTTAGCAATGAGTACAACTATTACAATTAGACTTAACAAACTAATAATACTTTTAATAAAACCTTTTAGAAGTCCCTGAACTAATAGAACTACAAGAAAGATCCCAAGAATAATATCTAGAATATTCATATTCCATCCTTTGTTCTGATCAAACAGTTTTTCAGATAAAAAAGGGGAGATAATCTATCTCCCCACAAATAATTTTAACTTTATTGATTACTGATCAGCTTTGCAATTCTCTTCTAACGATCGCACTTAGACTTTTCCCGTCTACGTTACTGCCGAGTTTCTCTTTAAGATATTTCATCACATTTCCCATATCTTTCATTGATTCGGCATTAAGATGAGCAATAGCTTCACTGACATTTTTTTCTAATTCAGCTTCTGAGATTTCTTCCGGTAGATATACTTTTATGATATCTATCTCTCTCTTCTCGATCTCTGCAAGTTCTGGTCGTCCACCCTGTATATAAAGTTCAGCAGCTTGTTGACGCTGTTTCACCTGATTCTTAAATACAGAGATAACTTCTTCCTCAGAAAGTTCTTTCTTAATTTCCAATTTCTGATATTGAGCTGCAGATTTCAAGGCACGAAGGACATTTAGCTTGTCTTTGTCCCTCTCTTGCATCGCTTTTTTTAGATCAATATTAATTTGTGTGAGCATAT
>CAZSOM010000099.1:0-6145 GCA_964608295.1 uncultured Candidatus Cloacimonadota bacterium | reverse complement strand
ATTTGAAAAACAAATCCAATGTTCATGGCAAGATGACGTGGCACGCCGCCATTATGCCTATTCGTAGTCTTAGAATTTATATTCTTAGACAAATGAATAAGAACACGTTTTGAAATATGTAATTGGAGGAGTTTAAATGATAAAGGAAGTAAATAAATCTACAGAGATAATCACAGAACAAGGATTAACGAAAGCACTTGATAAAGTTTTCAAGATTTTACCTTCTTTAATTTCCATTCTCATTGGATTTACTACTATAGCATATTTAATAGGTTGGATTCAAGCAAAATCATACTTTACTGGATTCAATGCTTCCTGGATAGTTTCTGAACTCTCTAGTTTTGATATTTTAACTTTTTCGTGGTTATCTTTAAGTCAATTGATGTTTTTTATTTATCTGGGGATAACAGATTTAATGGTTAATAAAAACAGATATAAGACAACATTTTTTATCCTAAAGCATGGTTGGTACTTCATCATAATTATATATGTTGCAAATTTACTACTTGCAAACAGTCAACTAACAATTCTTAAAAATATTATTGGAAATATGTCTTTACCGTTATTATTCACAGTTTATGCAGCTGCTTCTTTTGAATTATTACTAATAAATTTACAGAAGAATGAATTCAAATGGGAATTGTTAAATATCTACGTAATTTATGGCATTGTTCTATTTGGATTTTATTTACTACCAACACAAATTGGTAAGGAGAATTCACAGCGAGATAGTGACTTCAATAAAACCAAGTTAAACAAGATTTTTCTAAAAAATGATAATAGAGACAACTTAAGATTATTAAAATCTAATGGAGATTTATTTTATATTCTAGAACTTGATTCTATTAAACATACTCCTAAAATTAAAGTTGTTGATTACAATGAAGTAAAATTTGTAGAATAATAAAATCGCATTGCAAAAAAAAGAATGCGAAGTATTTTTCAGAATTGTTGATCCTTCAGTACGATGAATAGGATGTAGATCGTACTTCTCATCTTTTAATATAGCAGTGCAATTGATAAGTGTTTATTTAATCTTGAATTATTAGTTCTTGAAGAAATAGGCATAACAAGCGTGTCGTCGGTAGGGCTGGTCAGTGCTCTTTGTTTGAATCTTTCGATTCAAACGGCTGGTCAGTTTGTTTTGTCCTGGATAGTACCGATTTATATTTTTCGATTGTTTCTTTTGTAGATTCTGAATAAAGGATAACTACAAATTATCTGTTATAAATAATATTCAATTACAATACTTCACATATTAAATCAAATAATAACCTTGTACACTTTAATTAAGAATATATTATAAATACAATTAAGTTGATACTCCCTCAATTATTTGTTGTGTTCTTTTTAACTTAGCCCTATCATGTATTTTCCCTAATGCATATTCTATAGATTTGCCATATAATCCTAATTCCTTAATTCCTTTAGTAATAATAGATTCGATTTCATCAAAGTTTGCTAATTCTATCATTATGGCTATTTTTAATGAAGCCGGATAGAAAAAATTTGAACCACTTCTATATGTTATTGATTCATCACAGTACTCAATCGCTTTTGAATATAACCCTTTTTGACGATGCTCATGTATAACATGAGCCATATTACATAATGAAATTGCTTTATTCTGCGAAATTCTTGTAGAATGGAAAGCTTTTTTATAAAAAATTAGTGCTTCAGGGAATGTGCTTAATTTTGTAGCGAAAAAATTTGCTTGGCAATTTAAATATGCATAGTCATTTTTATCTTCCACTCTTGCCAATAATTCTGAACATTCTTTTGTCAATCTCTCAGATTCAAAAAATCTAGCATAGAATAGTTTAATACTATCAGATTGATCTGCGATAGAAGAAAGTTTTGGTAGAATATATTTGCTTATCAAAGAAGGTTTCTTTTTACATAACAAAATTAAAAGGTCATTATAGAAAGTATTAGCAATAGAATTAGTGTCTTTAGAAATTTTTAATAAATATTCCTCAATTTTTTCTGTATTTAAGGAATTTTTAAAAGATTTTACTAAAACTGATCTTGCTTTGAATCCTCCTAAACTAACACGAAAATTCAAGGGATCTGCACCTTTTTTTGTCGTTTTATAGATTATTGCGTTAACTGTGTTCTCTGCATCTATAAGATTTTGTTCAGTCAAAACTTCTAACTTAATGCTATTCGAACATCGTTCAATTTCATTTGTAACATTTTTGTATAAGTTAGTGTCTTTGGCTAATAATTGTTTCATACTAGATAATAAAATAGAATATTCTCGAGAACATTGATGATGAATTGCATTGTATTCTAGTGCTTCTTGCGCTAATTCTTCATAATCCTCTTGAGAATGCAAAATCCGAAAATACGATATATATAATTTAGCCCAAGCTTCAGCCCTGATGTCAACATTATGAAAAGCATCTTTTGCTAATAAAAACATATCTTCATTATGCTTTTCATTCTCAAGTTTAAGTAATGAAATACCATAATTCATTTGAGCAATGGCGATACCTTGTTTATTGTTAGTTAATTCTGCTTCAGCTAGGTTTGCTTTGTATAGATCAATAGCCTCTTCAATGTCTCCGTTAGTTAAATAAGATTTAGCCAAAACACCAAGTGCATGTGAAACATTGTTATATTTTGTTCGAGCCATCTCTGAGCTGGAAAGAATTCCCTCAAGTAATTTTATTGCTAAACTTGAATGTCCTGCTTCAATTAAAATTTCAGAATATGTACGCGAAAAAAGCAATCGCATTTGTGGTCGATTTTTTTTTAATCTAGGATTTCTTATAATTTGTTGTTGAAGTGCATTAAAAGCTTTTATCAACTCTCGTTTTGTCAATTTTACTTGGCTATATGTTAATGTCGGATACATATTTGAAGATGCTTTTCTCTTGACATCTAGTAAGCATAACTCAGCTAATTCACTATGCTTGCCACATCTTTTAAGTGCTAAACTATTGATACGTAACAAATCATAATAAAGACTATATTTTTTATTATCAAATGCTGTTTTGCATTTTGCCATAAATTCTTCTACGGCAGAATCAGTTGTTAAATCATATTTGTACATTTTCTTACTCGGATAGTTGTTCTTGTTTATGTTTATGTTTTTGTTTAAGATTTTTCTCAAACATCTTAATACCCATTGTATAACTTTGTCATTTGAATCTATAGATTTAATAAGGGAACTGTGATTACCAAAAAAAGTATGACATTGATCTTCTGGAATATACAAACTTGAGCTGAAAGGTGTAACAAAATCATCCTTTGATGCTGAAATACCAAATGCTGGAATATCAAGTTTATCATTTGACCCTGATGATTCTTCGTTAAAATTAATATTCCGAAATACAAAGTTCTTTAAATCCGATAATTCATTGCTACCCGGTATAAGAATTCTAGCATCGACTTTTAAACCTGGTATTAGTGATGCAAAATGCGCCCATTTAGAACCTGCTAATGGAGAGTTAAAGAAAAATATACCTGAGATCCTTTTCAAAGTATCAAAATCTTTACGTTCATATAATTTACGTATCATTAGTAATGTTAGTAATCCACCTTGACTATGTGCAAAAAAAAACAGTTTAGATGTACTATTGTCATGCTTTATTGAGTCAGCTAGTACTAACACATCTAAATTAAATTGTTTGGATGCAAACGCTCTAATTCTTTTAAAGCCACTATTATATGAGAAATGCCATACTGAACTGAGAGAAATTTCCTTGTGCAATTTTTGAGGAAATTTCTTCCATGATTTAATTGATCCACCAAGACCGTGAACGAAAATTAGTTTTATTTCCTCATTAATTATATCATTTTCGGGATAGTATTTGCAAAACCCTAGTTTATTTTCTATTATTTTATTTTTCATTCTAGAGACTGCAATTCAAACTATATTCATTTAAGGTTGCGTCTGCCATTTCACCCTCCATAGATTTGGTTTAAGGAACATTCTTAATTATATTGGTATCTTAATAATACAAACTCCTAGCGATTGTTTGGAAATTGCTGCAAGGTAATTATGTTGTTTGCGTGATAATCCACTTTAAATTTATCCATTAAATATTGCTCCAATAATCAAGACTAATGTAATGCCAAATCAAACTAATATAATGAAATTATTATTATCAAAAATTGTCAAATGTTTTTGTAAAATAACGTTACCCACACTAACAGACTCAAAACTTGTGGAAATATGTTATTATACTCAACTTAATAATATCAAATCAAATAGTCATAGTTCATTCAAAATATCATCTTTCAATTACAAATCGTTATCTCTCAAATAAAATATCAATTAATGATAACAAATAGTTAAACAACATTCCGCTTCGCTCCATGTTGTTTAATGGCGGCGTACCCCTGTAAAATACTCACAATCGTATCGAAGCAGAACAATGTTTAACAATGCATCCACGGGGCCTCGCAAATAGACAACCCTTGACTTATTATTTGCTCGTCTTTTATCATCTTGCTAATCGCATCAGGATTTGAAAAACAAATCCAATGCTCATGGCAAGATGACGTGGCACGCCGCCATTATGTTCCTTCAAGTTTTATACAAAGGTTGTAAATGAAAAAGATTAAAGAGATTTATGAGAGTTACGATGAGTTTGACAGACTTCTTCGACATCGAATGGAATTCTATATTAACTTGAGATTTATTAAAGAAAATCTCCCTAATAAAAATTTAAGAATTCTTGATTTGGGTGGTGGCGTTGGAAGATATTCAATCGAACTAACAAAAATGGGACATGAAGTAACATTAATTGATTTAGCTTCAAAGAACATCAAAAACGCTTTAAAACTTTCTAAAGAAGAAAAGGTAAATATTTATAAAGTAGAGGTTGGTAATGCCTTAGATTTATCAAACATTAAAGATAATACATTTGATGTCGTATTAGCAATGGGACCATTTTATCATATTCAAGAAACAAAATTAAGATTTCAATGTATTAATGAAATAAAAAGAGTCTTAAAGGAAAATGGATTATTATTCAGTGCCCATTTATCAAGATATGCTTTCTTTAAATATATCGTTGCAAATTTTCCTGAAAAAATAGATAAATATTACAATAATTTCATAAATGTTTTCGAAAAAGGAATAAAGTTAAAATCTGATGGAGATAATTTTACAGATAATACTTACACTGAAAATGTGAAGAACATCTTAGAATTTATGGAGAAATCTGGATTTGTTAAAAGCGAAGTTATTTCTTCAGAAGGTTTAGTAGATAATATTGAAAGTAAACTCATTGATCTTGATTTTGACAAATTTCAAAAAATAGGTGAATTGTTAACTGAAATTCGATTATTTGAAAACCCGAATGAACCTTACGTACTATGGAAATTTGAATATGAGAATGGTAAAATGAATAGATTTATCTATTTCCATGATACTCCAACTTTTGAAATATTTTCTGGGTACTTTAATTTTGAGTATGAGAATGATAATCTAATAAATGTCAAAGAATATAACTCTGAATAAGAAATGATAAAGGAATATTCATATGAATATGATACTAATAATAATACGTTTTATTATGTAAATATAATGAGATATTTATGGGATGATGATTATCCATTTATTGGTGATCACAATATTGTAAGTTGCGAATATAGTTATTTTGATGAAAATGAAAATATGTGGTATGAAGGTACTTACTCGTATTCTTATGTTTACAATGATTCTGATTTTCCAACCAGTTGTGTGAGAGTCAAAAATTACACTGGAGGTAGTTCAACAGATTCTTACAGTTTTGAATATATTATTGAGGAAAATTAATTGAATATCTGCACTTAACAAGCGTGTCGTCGGTTTGGTCTCGCAGTGCTCTTTGTTTGAATCTTCCGATTCAAACGTCTGGTCAGTTTGTTTTGGGCGTGATCGTTCCGATCCCGCTGCACACGCAGAACATTAGGCCTATTTGTAGTAGTAGAGAGTTTAAGTTCTCGACTCAAAATAATAGAAGCATTTTAAAAAATATGGTTAAAGGGGAAAGTAAAATGATAAAAGAAAAATATATACTATTGTTATTATTCCACCAAATAAGAGGAATAACAACAATAGGTGTTACACACAAGTTATAGCCAATTACTTCACCCTAAAGAATAATGAAAAGAAAAATTGAATTACTGGCACCTGGTGGAGATATTG
>CAZSOM010000098.1:0-6329 GCA_964608295.1 uncultured Candidatus Cloacimonadota bacterium | reverse complement strand
TTCCATCAGGGCAAAATCCAATTATTGTGGCTCCGCTTCCAGAGAGCATAGCTTGTTCAGCTCCATTCTCCTTAAGATAAGATATTATTTTTTGAATCTCAGGATATATTTTACACACACCATTTTGGAGTTTGTTATAACAAAACTGTAAATTCTCATTAAGTAAAAGTTTCTTCCAGTTGTCATTTTTGCAGGCATCTATTGAAACTGCTCCATAAGCTTCTTTGCTTGTAATTCTGAAACCGGGATTAACTAAAAATATATTATCTAACTTTATTTGTTTAAGATACGAGATTTTTTCTCCGCGATTTTCACCTAAAGCACAACCTCCTTCAAGGAAGAAATTGATATCACTACCAAATTTCTCAGCTATATTGTGCATTTCTTCTTTTGAAAGATTAATGTCCCATAGCTCTGAAAGTGCTGTGATTGTACAGGCTGCGTTACTGCTTCCACCACCCATTCCTGCTGCAATAGGTATATTCTTCTGCAATTCTATTTCCACACCAAATTTCACATTATATTTCTCTTTTATAAAGATCGCAACCTTGTAAATTAAGTTCTCTTTTTCACTTACAAAGTCTATATCTGACAAAATTTTAACAGTACCTTTTTTTGTCAAAGCAAAAGTTATTGTGTCAGATAGTTCTATTTCAGAGAAAATAGTTCTTATCTGATGAAATCCATCAGGACGTTTTGAAAAAACATCAAGAAAAAGATTTATTTTTGCCGAAGAGCTTTTTCTTAGGTAGTTGTGCTTCACTAGTTCCATAATAATAATAGTAATAATAATTATATTCGTAACTACTGTAATATCTATGTGGCTGGATACCATTAATTATTACACCAGCTATATCAATTTTTATGTTTTCAAGAAGTTCCTTAGCTCTTTTAACAACATTTTTATCAGCTTGATCAACACGAACTGCAAGGACAAGCATATCTACTTTATTTGCCATTACCATCGAGTCTGTTACAGCAAGAACTGGTGGTGAATCAAACAAGATGTAATCATATTTCATTTTCAGTTTTTCAATGGCCTCATCCATTCGTTTTGATGCTAGAAGTTCAGATGGATTTGGCGGAATTATACCGCTTGTTATAACATCAAGATTTTCAATTTTAGATTTTTTTATTACATTTTCAATCGTAATTGATTTATCCATAAGATAATCACTAATTCCATTCTCCTTATCAAAGTTAAAAATCGAATGAACCATTGGACGTCTGAGATCAAGATCAACTAAAATAACTCGAGCATCCATCTGCGACAATGCGGTCGCTATATTTGCCTGTAATGTTGACTTTCCTTCTTTCGGACCAGAACTAGTGATAAGAATAGATGTACAACCAGTATTGTTCTTCCGGGAAATCATATTTGTTCGTAGAATTCTAAATGCTTCTGAAGTTGATGATTTCGGAGAATAATTTGTTATTAGCCTTGCTTGAATTTGTTGATGAATCGTCTCAAATTTTTCTTTCTCAGCTCCATCACTTGAAGCTATTTTCTGCTCAAGATTATCAAGCTCAATATCATCGATATGTATAAAGGGTATAGTTCCCAAGACAGGTAATGAGACATATTTACGAACATCATCAAAAGTTCTTATTTTTGAGTCCAAGGAGTAGATTAAAAGTGATGCGCCAATTCCAAGACCTAAACCAAGTACTACAGCTATCATCATATTCATTTTTTTATTTGGTTTGATAGGTTTTTGTGGAAAGCGTGCTTCTTCCACAATTCGGATTTTACCTATCTTAGATTTTTCAGCAATATTTGCTTCTTCATATTTCTCAGTAAGCATTGTATATGTCTTCTCATTAATTCGGTAATTACGCTCCAATCTGGCAAGCTGGACTTCTGTATCAGGTAGTCTCGACATTTGTTCACCATATCTATCAACAGCTTCACGTAAACTAACTACTTTTGCTTGGTTCATGTTCTGCTCAATCTGAGCTGTCGATATCTTCTCGATAAGACTAGATCGAAACATTAAAGGATCAGATGATCCGGATTTAACTTTAATGACTCTTTGTATTTCATCATTGAGTTTTTCTTTAGCGCTTTCGATAGATTTTTTTAATGAGACTAGTTCCGGATGATTGGGTGAATATTCAGATTTTGTAAGGAAATTTACATATTGAGCTTGAAGTGTTACTGTTTCTCGTTTTAATTGCTCTATTAGAGGAGAAGATAAAACTGAATTAACATCCTCAAGAAAAACATCTTGATCAGCAAGCTCTTTTTTAAGAAATTCAAGATGATTGTCCGAAACATCTAACTCTGTCTGGGCTTCAGTCAGTGTTGCTGTCAAATCTGATGATTGTTCAATAAGTTTTTGTGTTTCTTCAGATAACATAGAAACTCTATGTTCGATTTTATAGTTTCTAAGTTCTTCTTCTGTAGAGTGCAATCTCCGATCATGTTCATCAAGCTGGTTTGCTAGAAATTCTCTAGCATTTCTGAATTCGATTCTTGCATAATCAGTATCTTGCTGCATTAATGCATACGCTGCAGCATTTGCAGCTTCTTTAGCTTCTAATGGGTTTGTTGATTCAAAATTGATAATTACAATATCTGTTTCACGCTCAGTATCGATGCCTAAATTTTCTCTAAAATAAGACTCGGGACTATCTTTTAGCAGTGAAATTGGAAAACTATTATATTCTTCATGTCTGGAAAGAATTTGGTTGGCAATTTTCAATACAGGAAAACTTTGCAGGATCTGGATTTGATTATTAATGGAAGAATCATTACTATTCATTGAAGAGAATATTAAATTACTTCCCATCTTATCCTCCAAAAGGACTTTAGATGTTGCTTTATATATTCTAGGTGCTTTTGCTGTATAAATAAATGAAATTGCGAAAACTGCTAAAAATATTGAAGCTACAATCCATTTGAATCTGATAATTATATTTAAGTAATCATTTAGTTTGATTTCCTGTTCTTCAAAATCCTCGTTGAATTTAACTTGATTGAACTGATCTTTCATATTTCCTCATTTGTTTATTTATTTAATATTTGAAATTGCAACATAAACACTAAGTATTACGGCTATTTCAGAAAGCCAATTTACTGCTTTTGTAAATGCATAGTAAGTAGAACCGGAAACTATGACAGTATCTCCAGGCTTTAGTATTGGAATTAATTCACTATTTCCAGTTTCCAGGTATTCTTTTAAATCAATACGAATTACTTTTTCACCTTCCATTGTTGATCTTATGATACTGATCTTTGAAAGTTTTGCATGTTCGGTAGGTCCACCAGCAGATGACATTAAGGTTAGTAGGTCTGTATTGTCGGGAACAATATAAAGTCCTGGATTTCTAACCTGCCCCCAGATATAAGTTCTGATCTTTAGCTGCTCAGTTCCAGTGAGAGAGCCAGAATATTGATATACAGCACCAGGATTAAAACTTTGAGTACCAACACTCTCAGTTTGAGCCCACAAACTAATTGTGATAATTACTAGAAACAAAATAATAATATTTTTTCTCATTAATTCTCCTTAAGTATTTTTAATAATTTTTTTTATATTTAACAGTCAAGATAATTTATTAGTTAATGGATAGGTAACGTTCTATTGATTCGGCTCCTGTATTTACAATGTAATAATTATCCTCAATGTAAATTTCCGAACTAAGACCGAAAGCATCAACTCGCCAAATAAGTGTTGTTCCTGATTCAACTGGAGGCCCATCATATTGTTCACTAAAATATCCAGTATCTAAGGGCGTTTTTCGCCATATAAGCTCTCGTTCTTCATTGAAAACCAGTAGCCTATACTGATTCACATTGCTGTCTGCTTGCCATTCAAAAGTGACCTGATATATACTTTGAAATGATTCATCAATTGAGGGAGATGTTAAAATAGGTTTATAGATCAGTTTATATCCAGTTGTGTCTGAAGTGGTCGAATTGCCTGCTTCATCAAAGGCTTCAATAAAATAGAAATAATCTTTGTCTATCATTGGAGTTTTATCAACATATTTGATTTCATTATCATAATCTACAGTATCAATAATTTGCACGAAATCCAATGTGTCATTTAGATAATCTTGCCAACTAAATCTATAAATTTTCAAGAAGTCAATATCAGAATCCTGTAATCGATGCCATTGTGTTTTAATCCAATTCCCATCCATAATCGCATCAATACCGTTGTTCTCGAAATCAAGATCGTTTGTATTATAGAAGTTTAATGTGTCAGTATTCCCCTGGTAACTTTGTATATCCCCTGTATCACCTAGGTGGGAAACCAACTCTGGTTTATTGGGTGCATCAGTGTCTACACCCAGGCTTTCTTTCCCTGTACAACTCAACAATAATAAAATCGGTACAAAAATAAAAATAATTTTCTTCATTTTAAACTCCTTATTAGAGATTAACTCTCAAACCAACTCGAAATGTACTGGCTAAATTATTAGTGAGAAAAGCATAATCAAGTGAAAATTCTGTATATTTGATTGTTAGTCCGGTTGTAAAATTCGTATCATAATATCCTAATCTAACTTCTATAAATTCTTTATACTTGTAGTTCAAACCATAATGATGAATTGTACTATAAATATAATCTACATCGTGGGATAAAGTGAGAATTGAATGAATTGATGGTAATGGTTGTACTATAGCCATTCCCAGCTTGCTATTCATTAAGACTTCATCTTGATGATCGGAATTATCATCTGTCACATCCCAAATAATATTACTACCCCCAATATCCTGGAAGTTAACCCCAAAAGCAAAATTCCCCATCCAATCTCTTTCAAAAAGGACTCCAAGACTTGTTCTTGATAATATTGAGAAATCAAATCCTGTTCCATTCCCAATACTATCATCTATTTGGCGTTTAATATATTTAACATTTCCGCCAAAGTAGAAATCAAAAGGGACATCAAAAAATAACCAACCTAAATTCAAATCATAACGCATGTGTTTTGCAAATGAAAATTGAAAAAGATCATCTGTACTTGTCATTTTATCATCGGGTATTCCAGTTAAATTATATTCATAATAAGAAGATCTATAACTGGGATTTCCAACCAGATGTTCTTCCAGAAAAACGGGAATATCATCAATTGAAAGCCTAGTCCAATTAATACCAATTGTAACATCATTCGGGAGTGGTTGGCAAAAACTGAAATTATCATAAGAAGCTAATCCATTGTATAAGAATGCTCTCATAATCCCAATTTCAGTTTTCCGCATTTGTGCAATACCAGAAGCATTCCAGTAAATTGCAGAGCCATCATCGGCGATTGCAGTGAATGCTTTTCCCATTCCAGATGAGCGAACTCCAGAGCCGATCACCATGAATTCTCCAGCATATCTTCCTGCAGAGAGAGAAACCGAAAATAGTATTATGACTGAAAGTATAATTAATTTTTTCATTATTACCTACTTTAATATTGCCATTTTCTCAGTTTTTTCAATTTTCTTATTACCCTTAGTTGCCGTAATTCGATAGAAATAAACACCATTCGCCAGAAAATAACCTTCTTTATCTCTACAATCCCAACCCAAATCTGTACGAGGGTATTCGTGATAACCAACAGAAGTTGGTAGATTTTTGAATGTTTTAATTAGTCTGCCACTTACTGTATATACTTTAATATTAACTTTATCAGCGTTATCAGTAAGAACATATGTAAGTCTTGTTCTACCTGAATTATTTTGATTAACTGTAACAGTTTTTATAGGATTTGGATAATTCGCTAAATTGAGGACTTCAAACTTGTTATTAACAATAAATTCAATTTCAAGATTTTCTTCATTGCCATTTACATCATGGCATTCTAAAGTAATATAATAAGTTCCTTTTTCCAGATTATTTAGCTGGTATTTAAGAGGAATTTGATTGATGTTTCCAGGAGTTACAGTTAATGCATATTCATGACTTTCGATCTCTGTTACAGTTGATCCATCAGAAAGATACAGTGTTATTGGATTCTCGAACACATCAATTCCATTTGAGTCCATCAAAATGAATGATATAATTCCATCTTTAGAAATGTATCCACCATGAGTAAATTCTTGTCCAGGACCAGATTCCAATGTTTGAGTATATTCCTGACCTTCAACATTTGCCTCAATATAAGGATCCTGATTATCTTTATTTTGTAGAATAGTATAAATACCGGTTCGGTTAACATCATAGGTAACAGAATTAGCTTCAGAATCTATCAATCCGCCATATCTAATCCACTTATTAAATTCACTTTTCCAACGATAAATGTTAAAATTTCCTTCAGTTTCCATAGCTTGGGTTAGTGAATCAGTGGGATTATAACTAAATGTAAGATTTATTGTTTTATTATTTTGAAAA
>CAZSOM010000097.1:0-6341 GCA_964608295.1 uncultured Candidatus Cloacimonadota bacterium | reverse complement strand
CTGAAAAGCCTTGTGTCCCCAGTTCAAGTCTGGGTCCTGCCACCATTTTTTATTTTAGAATCTTTTTAATAACTTCTGCAAACCCGTCTTTTTCATTTGAAACAACTACCATGAAACACTGTTTTAGCTCAGCAGGAGCATTTTCCACAACATAGCTTTCGTGTGTCATTTCCAAGAGATCAACATCATTAAAATCATTTCCAATACCTATCGTTTCATCGGTGTTAATATGTAAAGTTTTGCATAACCACTCAACTGAATGTCCTTTTGAAATATTATTTGGAAAAACTTCCAACCAGATTGATTTATTATCAAGTGGTGATGTTGCACGAATGACTTTAACAAAATTGAGTTCTTTTTTTATCTTTTCAAATTTATCTCCTTCACTTTGCTTTAAAACTGCCAGTAATTGTGTAGCTCGTAGGGGTGAATGATCAAGTTCTAAAGGTTGTGCAAAGGTATTATACAATTTTATCCTGCGTTTGAAATCAGGAAGTGAATGATGAACCCAGTAATAAAATCTATGATTTTCTGGAATCATGTCATGAACCATAAAATCCACATCATTTTTAAGTAAAATATCTATCGCTTTCTTTGTGTCATCTTTGTGCAGGTGATTCTCGTAAATCATTTCTTTATTTTGCCAATTGATAATTCCTGCTCCTGAAGAAAACATCAAGTAATCAAAACAATGTTCATCCATCAATACTTTCTTAGCAGAGAGGATATTCCTTCCCGTAGCTATTATCAATAATACATTATTCTTAGAAAGATCTTCCATTGCTTTTAAATTAGCTTTAGAAAATGTTCCATTATTTCTTAGTAGTGTTTTATCCAGATCCGTAAATACGGCTTTTATCATATTTTTATCCTTGTTCTTTTGATTCGCTTGACAAGAATATTAGTCAAGAAGTTTGAATGCTATAAACGTTTTCAGGGAGGTTGAGTGTATTTAATCAGAAATATATTAATACCTGTTGCAAAAGAGATCGATCTTTCAAAAGCAATAGCTAATAAACTAAAGATCTCAGAAAAAAACATCAGCGATATCGCAATCCTCCGTCGCTCGATAGATGCACGAAAAAGAAATCAACTTAAATACAATTTTACTATAACTGCTAAAATTGATGCTAAATTAAAATTAAGTAGTGAACTACAGATTTATTCCAAGCCAGCAAAACAAATTCAAAAATCAATCATGCTAGCCAATACTCACCCATTTATCATTGGAGCTGGTCCAGCAGGTCTTTTTGCAGCTCTATCACTAGTAAAAAAAGGATTTCAACCTTATATTTTTGATCGGGGAGAAACTATTGTTCAACGAGCGAAAAAGGTTGAGAAATTTTGGAAGTCAGGAATTTTAGATGAGAATAGTAATGTTCAATTCGGTGAAGGTGGTGCTGGTACTTTTTCTGATGGAAAACTTACCTCTAGAACAAGGGATTATTACACTAACCAGATAATTGAATATTTGATCGAATTCGGTGCGGATGAAGAAATTAGATATGATGCACTTCCCCACCTTGGAACAGATGGACTTAGAGATATCGTTACCAACATCAGGAATTTTCTAATTGAGAAAGGTTGTAAATTCTTCTGGAACAGTAAACTTGAAAACATCAAGATTAGCAAAAACAAAATAACAGAAATAACCATAAATAATGAAAATTACGCTCCTGAGATTTTAATCTTAGCAATCGGAAATTCAGCTCGTGATACTTTTATGATGTTAAACGATAGAATTGAAATGGAAAATAAACCTTTTGCTGTCGGTTTTCGAATTGAGCATTCTCAGGAATTTATCAATAATGCTTTTTATGGAAATAAAGTTAACTTCTCCCTGACCGGACCAGCCACATATAGGTTCACAGCGAAGTATAAAGACAAAGGAATTTATAGTTTTTGTATGTGCCCCGGAGGATATATCGTAGCTGGCTCTTCAGAAAATAACAGTGTAGTCCTTAATGGTATGAGTTATAAGAGTAGAAATAACTCCTATGCGAATAGTGCTATTGTGACAACAATGAATAGTACTGATTTTGGTTCTGATCCTCTTTCAGGTATGAAATTTCAACAATTAATTGAAAAGAAATGTTTCAAGTTTTCAAAACCTTATTTTGCTCCTTCACAGAAAGTAACAGATTTTATAAAGAACAATTTTTCTCCTGCGCAAAACCAAACCAGTTATCAACCTGGAATCTACCCTCATGATCTGAATGACATTTACTCATCTCAAATCACTGATTCACTAAAATTCGGATTATCAAAATTTGAGAAAAGGATTCCTGGATTTTGCTCTAATGGGTTATTTCTAGCACCTGAAACAAGAACTTCATCACCTATACGTATACTTCGAGAAGAAGAATCATTCAGGTCAAAGGGAATCATCAATCTATTTCCTGTTGGTGAAGGTTCAGGTTATGCTGGCGGCATTATCAGCAGTGCAGTAGATGGTCTTAAATGTTGCCAGCAATTTATTCAAATATAACAATATTACCCCCAGTAAAATAGTCAAAAAAAAATTTGACAGAGATCATATCAATAATTTGTTGCCTCGTGTGTTGCAACACTATATAGTGAGGAGTAATAATGAATAGATACTTGGATAAACTTATTGAAGTAGGGCTGACAGTAAATGAAGCTAAAGTATACAGTTGCCTACTAAGAAAACATACTTTTACAGCAACAGAGATCTCACATTGCTGTAATGTTAATCGATCACGAATCTATTCTGTGTTAGAATGTTTAATAAAAAAAGGATTATGCATTGAAAAACTTGGTAAAATTAGAAAATTCCAAGCAGCATCTCCAGAAATAGCTTTTGATAAATTAAAAAATGAGCACAACGAAAAGCTTGAAACCCTTAATTCACTTCCAGAACTTCTCTCCCCAATTTATCAATCACATACTGATAATTCTTCACCCCTAGAATTTATTGAGGTTTATGGAACACCTGAGAGTATCATCAAGAAACATCATACTCTCGAACTTGAATCCAAAGAAATTGTACTCTCTTTTTGTAAATCACCTTATGCGATGTCAAATGATCTTGATATTCATGAAGAACAGGAAGAAAGCATGAAAACTGGAGTGACCTTCAAATCAATTTTCGAAATAGAGAAGGATGATATTGAATTCTTTGCAAAAAGAATGAAGAATTTTGAAGATCAAGGTGAGGAGATAAAAGTAGCATACCACCTGCCTATAAAACTGCATGTATTTGATGATCACACTGTAATGTTCTCAATGATAAACCAGATAAACCCGGAAGAGAACCTTACCTATATGGTAATTGAACATTCAGATCTGGCAGAGACACTCATTACAACCTTTTATAATTATTGGGATGAAGCCCTTAGTGTTGATGAGTTTTTATTGAAAGAAAATATTACTCTTTAGGAATATAAATTGCACCTGATAAATAGATAATATATTTGGAGGATTAATGAGGAAAATATTATGGATCACCTTTGCTGTGATGTTCTCATGTTTCTCACTTTTTGCACAGGTTCCAACTCCGCAAGAAGTGATCTCAGCAGAGATTGATAATAACCAGATTAAGGTTACATATACCATACCCAAAGGTCATCATCAAACACTACAGAAGGATATGTTTTATATTGAGGTAGAAGAGGTTGATGGAATCACTTTCGAGCCAACTGTTTATCCTGAAGGAAAGAAAACAAAAGAAGGCTACATTGATTATCATGGTATTGTAACTTTGACAAAACAATTTACAGTTTCAACGGAATATAAAGGAGAACATGTTTTAAAAATATATGCCGGATATCAATTCTGTCTTGATAGCGGAACCTGTTTTATACCGGAAGAATTAGAATTAGATCTTAAGTTTGATATAAGTACTCTTGATACTGCATCTACAGAATCAGCACAAGATGATGATGATGAAGTTAGTTCAAAAGATATTATTAAATTTTTATTAATGGCATTTATGGGTGGATTTATACTTAATATAATGCCTTGTGTTTTACCCGTTCTCTCTATTAAAGCAATGAGCCTTGTTAAACAAAGCCAACAAGATAAAAAACAAATTTTGAAAAGTTCCATGGCTTATACTGCAGGGATTTTATTTTCATTTATTATTTTAGCTCTTGTTATTGTACTATTAAAAACATCCGGTGAAATGGTTGGCTGGGGATTTCAATTCCAAAGCGCTGGATTTGTTACAGCACTGCTAATATTGATTTTTGTCTTTTCATTATCAATGTTCGATGTATTTATTATAAGAGTACCTGGCATGACCACAGCTACAAAAGCTTCGTCAAAGAGCGGACTTACCGGATCTTTTTTTAGCGGTATTTTCGCAGTTCTGCTGGCAACTCCATGTACTGCACCACTTCTGGGAGCAGCTCTCGGATTCGCTTTTTCACAACCTCCCGCAATGATATTCGGAATCTTCATATTAATCGGGCTTGGTCTTGCTTTTCCATTTATCTTACTAGGATTCTGGCCAAAAGCTATTAAAGCAATTCCTAAGCCGGGTGAGTGGATGAATGTTTTTAAAGAAGTAATGGGATTTTTGTTATTTCTCACTGCTCTTTATCTGCTTAGGTCACTCTTCTTCCTGATTGGAGGAATAAATCTGATCAATGTTTTACTCTATCTCATCATTCTAGCTTTTGCTGTTTGGATCTATGGTAGATTCGCGCGACCTGAGTTTTCGAAAAGGAAACAATGGATAGCAACAATTGCAGCACTGGTAATTGCAATTGGAGCTGGGTTCTTGACTCTAAATTTTGATACTACAGAAGGAACAACAGAAGAAGTAGCCCACTATCCACGAGACTGGCAGAAATTTTCACCTGAACTTGTTCAACAATACCGCGATGAGGGAAAACCTGTTTTTATTGATTTCGGAGCCGAATGGTGCCTCACCTGTAAAACAAATGAAACGGGAGTGCTCTTCACAAAAGATATTGAAGCTGCTTTCAAAAAGTATGGAGTTGAAATATTGCGTGGTGATAATACGAAAAAGGATGATGTAATTGGTGAATGGCTAAGAAAATTTGACAGAGCGGGTGTTCCCTTATATGTTTTCTATATATCTGGAAAGGAAGAAGCAGTTACTTTACCTGAGTTGATCACAAAAAATATGGTTATGAAAATGCTCAAGAAATTAGATGAGGAATAGATGAATAAACTAGTTTTTTTGTTAATGATCATTGTTCTAATTGTGATATTCTCCTGTAATAGATTTGAGCATAAATTTGAACCGGAGATTGTGGAGGAGAATTATATAATAGATTTCTTCACAACTTTTGCAGATTCAATTCAATCCATATTACCAGCTGCAAATGTTTCAAATATAATGGATTTTTATAACAATGATTATAGCAATAATGGATTAATTAAAACAGATGTCAAAGTTTTTTATGAATCGTTTTATTTAGTGAATATGTTACTAGATTTCGAAGCAACGATAATTGACACAAATGGTCTTTCTATCGACTGGAGATTACTTGTAACTAATCCTGTATCAGAAACGACATACATGGACACAATAATATCTGATATGTTAATTGAAACTGAAGATTCTTATATGTTTTACGGCAACCAGGC
Organism: uncultured Candidatus Cloacimonadota bacterium; assembly: GCA_964608295.1. Classification (GTDB taxonomy): domain Bacteria; phylum Cloacimonadota; class Cloacimonadia; order Cloacimonadales; family TCS61; genus Tenebribacter. The sequence goes on along the minus strand of CAZSOM010000097.1, from coordinate 761 downwards.
AGATTTGAGAAATGTTGTTGTAGAATTATTTACCGGAAAATGGTGCCTAAACTGTCCAAAAGCAGAAGATGCTCTCCATAATTTGCGACAAGTTTATGGTAGTAGATTTTCTTATGTGGAATATCACTGGAACGATGAATTGGAAACAGATTTTGCAATTGATCTGTTTCAATACTACCCTAATGCAGTTGGATTCCCATTTGGTGTAATCAATGGTGACGCCGGATTTATTTATATTACACCCAGCGTGGAAGAAGTTCAGGCAGCTGTAGATGAATTGATTTCACCATTATTACAACAAGATCCACCCGCATTACTGGAAATTATCCAAGCCAGTTTGGCAGAAAATACAATTTCCGGTTCTATTGACATCACTTTGAATAATGTATCTACAGATAACCTTGCGCTGGTCTTAGTTTTGATGGAAAATTATAATGATGAATATCTAAATTATCATGGTGAACCGCATCATAACATAGTGCTTATGAGAGAAACAATAGATATTTCAGAGCTTAACCTTACCGAGCCTGTTAGTTTCGAACTTACTGAACTAAATACGCTTCCACAATGGTATATAGATAATTCAACAGGTTTACCGGATGACTTAACATTGGTTTTATGGGTACAGACTCTAGAAACACCATATAATCAAAATACTTGTGTAGTTCACAATGTTATTGAAGTACAAATTAATAATTAGGAGTAAAATTATGAAAAATATTATTACTATATTTCTGATCATGCTGTTAGCAGTGCAATTA
>CAZSOM010000096.1:0-6362 GCA_964608295.1 uncultured Candidatus Cloacimonadota bacterium | reverse complement strand
TGAAATAGAAAAACCACATTATGCAATTCTGGGTGATATGCTGGAGCTGGGACAAAATTCAGAAGAACTACATGCAGAAATTTTAAACGAACTTAATAAAAAGAAATATGAACAATTGATTTCTGTCGGGAATTTGTCACGTGTATTTAATGCTGATATACATTTTGAGGATGTAGATAAGTTATTACTTTCAGGAATCTTAGCAAAATTTCCAGAAAAAGCTGTTATACTTATTAAAGCATCTCACGGAATAAAATTAGAAAAAATAATAGGAAGGATTTAATTATGTTTTATCATCTTTTTACCCCTTTAGCAAATACTGAAATATTTGGCTACAGCATATTCAATGTATTTCAGTATGTTACTTTTCGAGCAATTGCAGCTTTTATTACAGCAATTATTTTCTCAATTGTATTAGGTCCTAAATTTATTAATTTGCTAAAGAAACATCAAGCTGTTGAAAACATTAATGACTATCTTCCCATCTCCCACAAAGAAAAAGAAGGAACTCCCACGATGGGAGGGCTGATAGTGATCTGCAGTATTCTGCTATCTGTCCTTTTGTGGAACAATCTGATAAATAGTTATGTGATTATCATGATAATCACAACTATCTGGTTGGGTGCAACTGGTTTTCTTGATGATTATCTTAAAAATTTCTTAAAAGCCAAAAAAGGTTTGATCGCCAAATACAAATTACTCTCTCAGATCATGCTTGGTCTACTGATTGCTCTTGCTCTATATTTCGGTTCACAAGACCCGGATTTGATCACAAAAATAAATTTACCATTTTTCAAGAGTAATTCCATTCAGTTAAAGTTATTTTTCATTCCTTTTGTTGTGTTCATGGTTACAGCTACTTCAAATGCTGTAAATCTAACCGATGGTTTAGATGGATTAGCTGGTGGAACAGTAGCCATTGCTGCTTTTGGTCTTGGCATTATGGCTTACATTAAGGGTCATTTTGGGATCGCTGAATATTTGAATCTTGATTTTGTTCAGAATGCAGGTGAATTAACAGTTTTTATCGCAGCACTGATTGGAACATTACTTGGTTTTTTATGGTACAATGTGAAACCGGCTCAGATCATTCTCGGAGATACTGGTTCACTCTCTTTAGGTGGAATTTTAGCCGTTCTTGCAGTTCTTTTGAAAGAGGAGATCTTCTTCGCTATAATTGGTGGAATATTCGTGATGGAAGCATTATCAACAATTATTCAACGTTACTATTTTAAATATACGCGAGTCAAGACAGGAACAGGAAAACGTGTTTTCCTGTGTGCTCCAATACATCATCATTATGAACTCAAAGGGATTTCTGAAGAGAAGATCGTGATAAGATTCTGGATTGTGGCAGCATTACTAGTTGGCATTGGTCTTGCAACATTAAAACTAAGGTAAAATGGAAGTTAAAAATAAAAGTTTTGGTGTCCTTGGCATGGCAAGAAGTGGGATTTCTGCTGCCAATAAAATCAAGGAACTGGGTGGAACTGTCTTCATCAGTGAATATAAAGCTGAAAGTGAAATTATTGATTCTCAGAAAATTAAAGAATCTTTTCAATGTGAATTTGGAGGACACACTGCAAAACTTCTAAAAAATGATATCTTGATATTAAGCCCTGGAATTCCAACAAACATTGAAATTTTGCAGGAAGCTAGAAAGAAAAATACAGAGATCATCAGTGAAATTGAATTTAGCTACAGGATAAAGAATCCTAGAAGTAAAATAATTGCAGTTACCGGTTCCAATGGTAAAAGTACTACCGTAAGTTTAATCCATCACATTCTACAATCTGCTGGATATAATTCCATACTGGCAGGAAATATTGGAACAGCTTTTTCTCACTACCCAATTGAAAAAGAGGATATTGAATTCATTGTTTTAGAACTCAGTAGCTTCCAACTTGAGATCATCAAACAGTTCAAAGCTGATGTTGCTGCAATTCTCAATATAACACCCGATCACCTAAATCGTTATGATAGCTTTGAAGATTATGCAGAAACCAAATTCAATATCTTTTTAAACCAAAATTCACGCAATTTGGCAATTCTAAATTTGGATGATGAAACTTCTGCTAAACTTACTGATAAAATTAATTCCAACCTGAAACGTTTTTCTCTAAAATCCAAGACAAATATTTATTGTAATGATAAAGAAATTATATTTGGTTCACAATCTTTTTCTATTAAAAATGCTCCGATCAAAGGTCCTCATAATATTGCAAATATGATGAGTGCAATCCTTGCTGTTTCCCCTTACAATATTGAGCAAAAAGTAATTCAACGATCTTTAGAAACTTTTTCACCTCTCGCTCATCGTTTGGAGTTTGTTGAAGAGATTGATGGTATAAAATTCTATAATGATTCAAAAGCTACAAATACAGATTCTGTGAAATATGCACTTCAATCATTTGATACACCAATCAGAATTATCATGGGTGGAGCCGGGAAAGGTGAAGATTATAGAATTCTAATACCATATTTACAGAATCGAGCCAAAAAAGTATATCTCACTGGAGATACAATTGATGAGATGAAAGAAGCATTTGAAATGATAAAGGAAATTGAGTCTATCAAGGACTTTGAAGATGTTATTAAGAAAGCATTTTCAGATTCCTCTCCGGGAGATATTATTGTTTTATCTCCAGCCTGCACAAGCTATGATAGATTCAAAAACTTTGAAGAGCGCGGTAATACTTTTAAAGAAATTGTATCCAGGTTGAAAAAATGAAGTCAAAAACCTATATTGCCAATTATGATTATCAGCTGCTTTTCACATATTTCATACTGATCGCAATTGGTATCTTCATGCAGTTAAACATAAGCTCTGTTCGTACAACTATGACCTTCTTTTACAGACAATTCTTCTGGTTATTTCTCTCAATTGGTTCACTTTACTTTGGTTTTAAAGTCATAAATATAGAAAAACTCAGAATACTGATCTTCCCACTTCTCATCATTGTTATTCTCATGTTAATCTCTGTACTTATATTTGGTGATACAGTGAAAGGAGCTGTTAGAAGTATACGCATTTGGAAGATTGGAATTCAACCTAGTTTGCTGGCTAGAGTAATCCTCATTCTCTATTTTGCACATATCTTGGATAAGTTTAAAAGAAAAATTGAAGATACCAGACCTAAAGGCTTCTGGATCAACTTCAAACAATTGATCATTAGCACGTTTATTATCTTTTTATTGATCTTGCTTGAGCGTCATTTCAGCCCTTTGATAATTTCTGGTATAACCTTACTATCACTTCTGTTTATAGCCAAGATAAGACTATCAACTATTGCTTTAATTCTCTCAGCCTGTTTGATTTTAGGGCTGTTAATAATTAATCTGGGTCCAACCTATCGTTCAGAAAGAATGAAAATTTATTCCAAGTATTCTCTTATCCATAAAGCTATGAATAAAGATAGCGCATATTCCGGAACTCAAGATTACCAGGTTAAAGAGAGCTTGCTTTCATTATCGGGTGGTAAGTTAATTGGTACATCTCCTGCTAAAGGGACAGGTAAACACTATTTCTTACCTGAGGCAAAAACCGATTATATTTTCTCTATCATTGGAGAAGAATTTGGGTTTCTGGGAGCTCTGTTTGTATTTGCGTTATTTATATTCCTTTTCTCCAGAGTTATTATCAACTCTTTGCAGCAAGAGGATATGTTCCTAAAACTTGCAGGAATTGGTTTGGGAATGAATATATTTTTTAATGCAATTGTTAACATCGGTGTTTCTATGGCTATACTGCCAACAACTGGAGTAACCTTACCATTTATTAGTTATGGTGGTTCATCGTTGTTAGTTAATTCTTTCACAGTTGGGCTATTACTAAACATTAGCTCTAAGAAACAAACTTTGCAGAATTATTAAAAGGATTTAATATGGGAAGTAAGAAAGTGGTCATTGCTGCTGGAGGAACCGGCGGGCACATAATCCCTGCTCTTTCCGTAGCAACTGAACTCATGAAAGCTGGTGTTCAAGTCCTTTATGTTGGCAATAAAAACAGCATGGAGCAAAAACTCACTTCTATCCATAATATTGATTTTGCGGAAATAAATGTTCAGAAATTCTATCGCAAACTTACTCTTGCTCATATCAAGTTTCCTTTTAAACTTATTAAAAGTATTCTCGATTCCAAAAAAATCATACGCAAATTCAATCCAGATGCTTTTCTGGGAACCGGTGGTTTTGTCAGTGGACCTGTGGGTTATGCTGCTCATCTCTTAAAAATTCCAATTTTTTTGCAGGAACAAAACAGCTTTCCAGGTGCAACCACAAAGATTCTAAGTAAATATTCAAAAAAGATTTTTTTGGGTAATAAAAATGCAAACAAATATTTACCGAATAATAAGACTATTTACACAGGTAATCCTATAAATCAGAATGCTGTCCTTGAAAAAGATGCTATAGATTATATTAAGTTGGGCTTGAAGCCAAATACTAAGAAAATCTTTCTCTTTGGTGGAAGTCAAGGATCGGTTGTTTTGAACAATACGTTTCTACCGATTATAGATGATTTGTTGGCTTTAGGATATGAAGTGATCTGGCAGATCGGTAAATACAGTTTTGAAGAGTTTTATCCAAAAGTTAAGGGTAAAAAAGGTGTTTATGCTTTTGACTTCACCAATGAAATTGGTAAAATTTATAACTCTGTTGATCTGGCAATTGCACGAGCTGGAGCATTAAGTTTAGCTGAACTGGAAACAAAAAAGATTCCTTCAATTTTAATTCCTCTCCCCTCTGCTGCTGAAAATCATCAATATTACAACGCGATGGAATTGAAAGAGAAGCTTGTTGCTGAACTTATTGAACAAAAGTCTTTAAATTCAGATGAATTGAAAGAAATGATAATTAGAATGCTTAAAAATACTGATGAAATCAAGAAGCATTTCACATCATCAATTCATGCAGATGCATCTAAAAAGATAGCAGATTCGATTATAAACTACATAAACAAGGGAGAATAGATGTTAGGAAGAACCAAGAAAATACATTTTGTGGGAATAGGTGGAATTGGAATGAGCGGAATAGCCGAACTTCTCATTAATCAAGGATTCAAAGTAAGTGGATCTGACCTATCCTTAAGCAAAATTACAGAACATCTAACTCAAATAGGTGCAGTCATTTCCCAAGGACACAATGCTGACACGATCGTGGATGCTGACGTCATTGTGAAATCATCAGCGGTAACAGATGATAATCCTGAAATCGCTTTTGCACTTTCTAAGAAGATTCCGGTGATTCGGAGGGCAGAAATGCTTTCTGAAATCATGAGAATGAGTTATGGAATTGGAATAGCTGGAACTCATGGAAAAACTTCCACTACATCAATGGTAGGTAGCGTGTTATCGGCAGCATCACTTGATCCAACTGTGATAGTTGGTGGAATAGTAAAAAACTATGGTTCCAATAATTTGCTGGGATCTGGGAAATATATTGTTGTGGAAGCTGATGAATTTGATCGGTCTTTCCTTACTCTTAGTCCAATAATTGCTGGTATCACAAATATTGAAGCAGATCATTTGGATTGTTATTCCAACTTGGAAGGTGTAAAAGATGCCTTCATTGAATTTGCTAATAAGGTTCCATTTTTCGGAAGTGTTATTGCTTGTCTTGATGATAATGGAGTTCAATCTATTATTCCTAAAATTAAAAAAGAGATCCTTACATACGGTTTTTCACAACAAGCTAATATTCGTGCTACTAATGTGAAATTCAATGACTTTAAAACCAGTTATACTGCAATATTCAACGGAAATAAATTGGGAAAGATCAACTTGAATGTAATGGGTGAATTTAATATACTCAATTCGCTTTTGGCAATAGCTACAGGATTGGAATTGGATATTTCTTTTAAGGATATTAAACAAGGTTTATCTGACTATAATGGTGTTTTTCGAAGATTTGAATACAAAGGTGAAAAGGACGGAGTTATTTTATACGATGATTACGCACATCACCCTACGGAGATTGAAGCAACTCTGAAAGGTGTGAGAAATAGTATTTCAAATAGGATCATTGTGGTCTTCCAACCTCATCTTTTCTCACGAACTCAAGATTTTTATAAAGAATTCGGAGTATCCTTTTTTCAATCAGATGTACTTCTAGTTACTCCAATATTCCCAGCACGGGAAAAACCAATTCCGGGAGTAACTGGAAAATTGATCTCTGATGCAGCAATTCAATCCGGTCATAAAAATGTTCATTATATCCAATCGAATGATAAAATAGTTCAAAAGATTGAAGAAGTAACAAAACCAGGAGACATTCTCATCACAATAGGTGCTGGAAGTATTTATAAATTTGGTGAAGAATTCCTGACGGGAAAGAAATAAATTGAGCAAAAAGGAAAAAATGTT
>CAZSOM010000095.1:0-6371 GCA_964608295.1 uncultured Candidatus Cloacimonadota bacterium | reverse complement strand
AGAACAGGTGACTTAAAGCAGTAAGTGATGTCATATTGAGGTTTATCATATTAAGCTGTTTTTGAAGATCAAGCTCATGGAATTTCCCCAAAAATCCAAATCCGGCGTTGTTAATGAGATAGTCTATCTTGATATTTGCCTTTTTCAGCTCATCATAAATTTCCTGAGGAGCATCTAATTTACTAAGATCTTTTATGATGATTTTTACTTCTACTTTAAATTTCTTCTCTATTTCTGATTTTAGAGATTCCAGTTTGTCTTTGCTTCTAGCTACGATTACTAAATTTCCACCTTTTTCTGCATGAATTCTGGCAAACTCTTTTCCTATTCCGCTACTTGCTCCAGTTATTAATGCTACTTTCTTTTCCATTATTATTTCTCCATGTCTTTGTTAATTCATTTTTTATTTCTAGTATCTTTCATTAAATACTAGGAAAAATCTAACTCAATCGACTGATCAACCAATTTAAATTTTACGTTTTTATCTCTTGAACTTCTATTAACAACACTAACTTATTGAATTCAGAGTAATTGCATCCGTATAAATATGTTTAAATTACTATTCAGGATAAAAAGATTGACATATAGTTCGACATGGAACTATTTGGCAACATGAATTTTGAATATAGAAAAGTAATATCTCTAATTGCTGAGATAAAAGAGCAAGCCAACAGCTTTATTGTCAGTAGAATGAAGAATCTGGGAATTGAAGGTCTGGTTACTTCTCATGGTAATATAATGGGTTTACTGTATGTGAAAGGTCCTTGTCGAATGGCTGATATAGCTCAGAAGATCAATCGTAAGAAAAACACGGTTACTACACTTATCAATAAATTGTTGGATCATGGATATGTAGAGATCACTCCAGATATTAATGACAATCGTGTGAAGATGGTTTCGTTAACTTCCAAAGCAATGGAAATCAAAGACGATTTCTTTATCATAGCGGAAGAACTAATTGAAACTACCTTTGCCGGAATTGAAGAAGAACAAAGATATGAAATTTGGAAATATCTAAAAAAAATTAAAGAAAACCTTAGTTAAAAAATTTAAGTATATAGTTCGACATAGAACTATAGGAGGAGATGTAATGAAGATAAATGAAATTTATGATTTTGCTGATAAAATCGGAGTACTGGTTTTTTCCACAATACACGATAACGAAGTACATTCCCGAGTAGCTCATTTCAATGGGTATGATGATGAAGGTATATATTTTCGCACAATGTTCAATAAACCTTTTGGAAGACAACTTCTTTCTACAGGAAAAGTAACTGTTTGCGGTATAACAGATTCAACAATTATTAAACACAAAGAAGACGGTACACCAGTGTTTCCTCCCAGCTACTCATTCAGATTAATTGGAGAAGTTAAAAAAGTAGCTCCCGAAATCATAATCGAAAAAGCTAAAACCAATAAAGCTCTACTAACTGCAGCACAAGATATAGTAAAATATCCGGCAATGGCTGAGGGCAACTTCGTCATTCATAAAGCAAAAGTAGAAATTTTTGATGTCGATTTTGAGAAAGAAAAACGCGACTTTAAACTTTTTAGAACAAGATCTTCATTTGGCGGAATGACCTTTAATCCTGCCGGAGTTAGAATTAATGATACTTGTATTGCATGTGGGAAATGCAAAGAAGTTTGTAGTTTCGATGCGATAATTGAAGGGAAACCTTATAAAGTTAATGAAAATAGATGTGATGATTGCGGTAGTTGCCTTCTAATTTGTCCTGTAAAAGCAATCGATGAATCACTAGTATTCTAAACAAAAAAAAAGGAGAAACAAATGAAAAATGTAATATTAATAATCAGCATATTAATGCTTGTGGGCATGGCGAATTTAGCAGCAGAAAATTTAGGAAAAGGAAGCATCGAAGTTTATGAATTAGGTGCAGTAAAGATGCACGTTTACCAAACAAATGATATGATGAATGATTTTGTTATCGTGCTGGAAAAAGCAGGCAAAACAGTGATGATTGAAGCCCCGGCCTTCTGGGACAACTTCGATGAGTTCAATAAATATCTCACCGAAAATAATCTAAATATAGATGCGATAATTCCATCATATCACCCCTTAGGTGCCACACTTACAGAAAAAGAAGCTTTAAAAAATTCGAAAACATACTTAACCCAGCAGACATTAGATTATTGGGAAACCGGATACGGCGCTGTAATGAAAGCTGGTATTCCTAAAATTTTTGGTGATAAAGTAGACCCAACCTTTTATAATCCTACTGAACTTGTTAAAGAGGGTGAAACAGAGATTTCAGGAATTAAGATGATTTTCAATAATGCTTATGATGGCTTTGATATTGAGATTCCTGAAATAAACACAGTTTATGTTCATATTTTAGGAAGTGATTCCCATTCTGAAATTTTAAGTAGAGAACACCTGAACAGCTCTATCAAGAATTTCAAAAAATATCTTAAAAAAGATTATCAAACATTCCTTAGCTCACACCACAAACCTGAAACAAAAGCAGATATGGAAATCAAATTAGCTTACTTAAAAGAAATGAAAAAAATAGTTAAACAGTCAAAAACTGGAGATAAATTTGTAGCAAACATGAAGTCAGCATTCCCAACTTATAAAGAGGGATACCTGATGGCTTCTGCTGCACAATTATTCGCAGACTTCGAAAGACCAGCAAGACCCAAACCAGAAGGAGATAATATGAACAAAATAAGCAGATTCCCTATTCCAGCAGTTGAAGATTTACCAGAAGATATTCAAGCTATGATTAATGGTGCTAAAGAAAATATGGGATTCGTTCCTAATGTACTTTCTGCCTTAACTTACAGACCTGAATTTCTGAGAGCTTTTATGGGATTTAACAATGCCTTAAATAGAGAAGGAACCGGACTTACATCTATCGAAAGAGAGATGATGATTGTTGTTTTTTCATCCTACAAAGAGTGTGCTTACTGTATGGCATCTCACGGAGCTGGCTTGAGTGGAGAGACAGGAGATCCAGAACTAGTGAAGCAACTTAAAAAAGATTACACAAAAGCTGACATAACTCCAAGACAGAAAGCTGTAATCGAATTTGGTTTGAAGATTACAAAAAATGCTGCTTCTGTTAATGAAAGCGATTTCGAAATATTAAGATCTCACGGTTTAAGTGATGCTGATATCTTTGATGCAGCCGGATATGCTGCTTTCTTTAATATGTCTAATATGATGATGAGTGTAATGAAAGTGATGCCAGACGTTCAGTACATACTGAAGTAATTACATTATATGCCATACTGAGCTTGTCGAAGTATGAATAGTAACACCCTTCGACAGGCTCAAGGTGACAGTAAATCCTTCGAAAGGGTTTTGCATACCTTCGATATTGCACGAATCCAGTGGTATCAGTATGACACTAACATTTTTCGTGAGGTGATTTGGAGGAAACTATGACCAAAGTTCTAAACATAAAAGATTATAAATCAGATATAAAACTATTTGAAGAGTACGTTCCTGAAAAGGTAGTTGAAACTAATAAAGAGCAGTTGGTTGATGCTATGCTTTTTGAACTTTTTAAGGAAAATGTTCAGATGGAAACTTATGAGGAGAAACGTGAGTTACTTTATGGTAATATCAACACTCTTTCACCCAACTACGTTAGCAGAGACTTTGTTGATCATCTGGATCAATTACTTCAGATAGAGCTTAAAGAAAAGGAACTTACTGACACTTTGATGCTTTCCAAACTTACCGCTCAAACAATAGGAAAGACCAAAATCACTCTTTGGCAGGGAGACATCACAACTCTGAAAATTGATGCCATTGTTAATGCTGCAAATAACCAGATGCAGGGATGTTTCAGACCATTACACAAGTGCATCGATAATATAATTCATAGTGCTGCCGGGGTGCAGCTTAGAGATGATTGTAATCTTATAATGCAGAAACAGGGTTTCGAAGAACCTACTGGAATTGCTAAGATCACCAGAGCTTATAATTTACCGTCTAAATTTATTCTGCATACGGTAGGTCCCTTTATTCAGAGTGATGTAACCGGACAAAACAGAGTAGATCTTGCTAACTCATATATCAGTTGCTTAGAATTGTGCAAAGAAGCTGGGTCCATAAAGAGTGTAGCTTTTTGCTGTATCTCCACCGGTGTATTTGGTTATCCGGCAGATGAAGCAGCAGAGATCGCCTATAAAACAGTAACAAAGTGGCTGGGAAGTAATCCAGGGAATATTGATCTTGTCGTTTTCAATGTTTTTACCGATAAAGATAAAGAGATATACGATAGTTTGGCGGGTAGCTTATGATATCTAACAAGACCATCCTAAAGTGTAAAAAATTAATAGATAAATGTGACGTATTATTGATCGGTGCAGGCTCAGGTTTATCAACAGCTGCCGGTTTAAGCTACAGTGGTAAAAGCTTTACCGATAATTTTGCTGATTATATTCAAAAGTATAATCTCACAGATATGTACACTGCAGGATTTTTTCCTTTTCCTACTTTAGAAGAAAAATGGGGTTATTTTTCTCGTCATATAAAATTAAATCGCTATGATGCTGAAGTAGGAAAAGTCTATAATGACCTTATGAAATTGGTAAAAATTAAGAATTACTTTGTAATTACTACCAATGTTGATGCTCAATTCTTTAAAGCTGGCTTTGATCAAAACAGAGTCTTTGCAACTCAGGGTGATTATGGTAAATTTCAATGTTCTAAACCCTGTCACGATACACTTTATGATAATGAAGCGATCATAAGTCAAATGGTACAGCAGCAATTTGATTGCAGGATTCCAACCGAATTAATTCCAATGTGTCCAGTTTGTGGAGAGAATCTTATTACAAATATAAGGATAAATGATAGCTTTGTAGAAAACGATGACTGGAAATCAGCCAGCACACGTTATTCAAATTTTATTGATCAATTGGAAAATAAGAAAGTTGTTCTGCTTGAACTGGGAGTGGGCTTTAATACACCGATTATTATACGCTGGCCCTTTGAAAAAATTACCGAATTGCATAACAATTGTACTCTAATTCGAGTAAATTATAACAATGTTCAAAATTACCTAAATATCTCAGATAAAAGTTTACATATTGAAGAAGATATTGCAGATTTTTTTGAAAACATGACCTTAATATTATAGATAATCTATTCAATATCCCCACTTCCCGCAGAAATCTGAATACTGATAGCTATTTTATGGACAATTTAAAAACTATTTCTTTTCCTTGTTCCAATTAAGTAAGCTAAAAAGATTTGATTAAGAGGAGTGCTTTATGCTTCAGGAATTTTTTAAGAAAGGTCGTGATTTTCTGGGAGTTGAATATCCTATTATCGCAGGAGCTATGACCTGGGTGAGTGATTTTGCCCTGGTTAAACATGTCTCAGATGCAGGTGCATTTCCCGTATTTGCCAGTGGTAATATGCCACCCGAATTATTTGAAAAGGAAATTGATCATTTAATAAAAGAGATTGATAAACCCTTTGGCGTAAACCTCATAACTATTGCTCCAAATTACCGGATTCACATGGATATTCTGGTTAAAAAGAAAGTACCTTTTGTTATATTTGCCGGAAATTTTCCCAAAAAGAGAGATGTCGTTCGCATGAAAGAAGCTGGAATGAAAACCATGTCATTCGCTTCTACGAAATCAATTGCTGCTAAACAAATTAGTTGGGGTATAGATGCTCTTATCCTGGAAGGTAGTGAAGCTGGCGGACATATTGGCAGTGTATCATTAACAGTACTTCTACAGCAGGTGTTGTTTGAATTCAGAGATTTCCCCATTTTCGTTGCTGGTGGAATTGCTACCGGGCAAATGATGGCTCATCTTTTACTGATGGGCGCATATGGAGTGCAGATGGGTACGATTTTTGCCATGAGTGAGGAATGTTCTGCCCATGAGAATTTCAAGAAAGCATTCATTAAAGCAAGAGCCCGTCAAGCGGTTGCCACTCCACAGTATGATAGTAAACTTCCTGTTGTAGCAGTAAGGGCAATCTTCAATAAAGGAATGGATCAGTTCGGGAAGTTGCAATTTGATCTCCTGCAAAAACTTTCTGATGGAAGTATAACCCGAGAAAAAGCTCAATATGAAATTGAAAGTTATTGGGCTGGAACTCTGAGAAAAGCTGTTCAGGATGGAGATGTAGAAAACGGTTCTCTTATGGCTGGTCAAAGTGTTGGTTTGATTCATGAAGTTAGATCGATCAAAGAAATAATCGAGACATTAACAGAAGATGCTGAAGAAGAATTAAGGCGAGTTAACAGAGAGTTTAGAAAATTTTGTAAATAAGAAAAGGGGTGATCCATTGCTCATCCTTTCTCTTTTATAATTCCTTCAGTGATATATTCATTAAAACGAAAAAATAACTTGCATTTATTCAATAAAAATATATA
>CAZSOM010000094.1:0-6392 GCA_964608295.1 uncultured Candidatus Cloacimonadota bacterium | reverse complement strand
ATTACCACAGATCACTCAAGATGGAAGAAGAACTTGGTAACCAGGTTGGAATTGCAGGTATTCTTAATAATATTGGGATCATCTATGATGACATGAAACAATATGAGATGGCAATTGAGTATTATATCAATTCACATGATATCTATAAAGAAATTTCAAATTCCAATGGAGTCGCCGATGCTTCCAATAATATAGGAGTTGCTTATAAAAACCAGAAGAAATACGATGAAGCTTTAAAATATTTAGAAGAATCATTGGCTTCTTACAAAATTACAGGAAGAAAAAAGGGTATTGCGGCAACACTTAACAATATTGCAACTGTCTATAAAGAAACAAAACGATATTCTCAAGCATTGGATTATTTTAATAAGGCCTTGGTTATTGTAGAAGAAATAGAAGTAAGAGACCTGCAAATAGAGATTTATGAAAATATTTCTGAGATTTATTCCATCAAGAAAGAATATGAAACATCACTTCTATATTACAAACTTTATTCCAGTATTAAAGATAGCACATTCACTAAAGAAAGAATGGAAATAATCTCAGGTATGCAGACCACATATGAGGTTGAACTCCTACTCGAAGATCAGGAAAAAGAGATCGTATTGCTGCAAAAGGATAATGAAATTTACAAGTTACGTTCAGATAAGCAGAATTTAGCAGTTTGGCTTCTTGTGTTTGGACTTTTCATCCTCATTGTGATTGGTTTTATTTTCTACTTCCGTTATACATTAAATAAAAAAGCAAAACTAAGATTGGAAAAAGAGGTGGAAGAACGAACGAGTGATCTTAAGAAAACAAATATCAAACTAACAAAAGAAATGCAGGAACGTAAACAACTCCAGAATCAGCTAATGCGTTCTGAGCGGCTTGCCGGAGTAGGAGAACTAGCGGCTGGAATTGCGCACGAAATACGTAATCCACTTGGAAATATCAGTTCTTCTGCTCAGATTTGTCTTAGTAAATTTAAACATCCTAAAGAAGTTCAACAGTTCCTTGAAATTATCCAGGAAGATTCAGAAAAAGCTAATTCTATCATTAAAGGTCTGTTAGATTTTGCTAATCCGCGTGATGTGAAATTTAAGAAAGGTTCGTTACTAAAAGTTCTGAAAAATGTAATAAAAAGGATCGATGCTCGCTACCAGGAGAAAAAAATTACAGTAAATTTAAAGAGTGTCGGAGATATTCAACCTTTACTGATCGATGCGAAATGGCTGGAGCAGGCTTTCCTGAATTTGGCAGTAAACGCAATTAATGCAATGCCCCACGGCGGAGAACTTGCATTTACTTTGGAACAAACAATGAATAAAATAACAGCGATATGCTCTGACACTGGACAGGGAATTTCCAAAAAGAATCTTTCAAAGATATTTGATCCATTTTTTACAACACGTGAAGATGGAGTTGGGCTAGGGCTGAGTTTGACCCACCAGATCTTTGAAGATCATAAAAGCACAATCAAAATTGAGAGTAAAGAAAATATCGGAACTAAAGTGATAGTTGAAATTCCAGTTTAATAAATAAACGGAGAATAAATGACCAAGGTATTAATTGTTGATGATAACAAAAATATGCAGATAATCCTACAGAATTTACTCACTGATGAAGGATATGAAGTGATACACGCATTTACAGGTAAAGATGGTTTAAAAGCAATTATGGAGGATTTACCCGATCTTGTCTTATTGGATATTCGATTACCTGAAATGAATGGGATTGATATCCTGCAGCGAATCACAAAGCTGGAAAAAGAAATTCTTGTGATCATGATAACAGCCTATGGTGATGTGGAAACAGCAGTTGAAACAATGAAACTGGGAGCTTATGATTATATTACAAAACCATTTATAAATGAGGAATTGAAGCTTGTGATCCGCAAAGCTTTGAATACAAATGAGCTTAAACAGGAAGTTAAAATTTTGCGTCAAAAATTAGAAGAGAAAAAGAATACGGATTTCCAGATGGGAAACAGTACAGCGATCAGCAAGATATTAAAGCAGGTGGAACTGGTTGCTGCCACTGAGATGAGCGTAATTATTCAAGGGAAGAGCGGTTCAGGTAAGGAAGTGATTGCTAATTTAATCCATAATAAAAGTAAAAGAAAAAATGAATCATTCATACCAATTGATTGTGGTGCAATTCCTGATACTTTAGTTGAAAGTGAATTATTCGGTTATCAAAAAGGTGCTTTTACAGGAGCATTTTCATCAAAAAAAGGTAAATTTGAGATTGCAGATGGCGGCACGCTCTTTTTAGATGAGATCACGAATCTTCCAACCTCAGCACAGGCAAAAATATTAAGAGTGATACAGGAGAAGAAAATCACAAAAGTCGGAAGCACACAACCGATCAATATCGATGTAAGAATCATAGTTGCTTCAAACTTGAATATTATTGAAGCAGTTCAAGATAATACTTTGAGAGAGGATCTCTTCCATCGACTCAATGAATTTACTATTTCACTACCTACTTTACAAGAAAGGAAAGATGATATTCCCATAATTGCAGAAGAATTTCTAAAAGAAGCAAACTTAGAACTTGAAAAAAGGATAAAAGGATTTTTACCTGAAGCAATGAGTGTTTTAGAATCTTATTCCTGGCCTGGAAATGTACGGGAATTAAAACATGTTATAAAAAAAGCAGTTTTGCTTGAAGAAACAGAGCATATTACACCAACAGTTTTGGATCTGGAGTTTGGTAATAATCAGCAAAATGCTTTTAAAGAATCACTGGATAAGTATTATGAAATGATCATTTCAAAAGGTTCTTCGATCACGGAGATTACAGCTATAGTGAGCGCAGAAATGGAGCGAATACTTATCAAACGAATTCTTGTAGAAGCTAAATACAATAAGTCAAAAGCAGCTCGTATCCTTGGGATCGATCGCAATACTCTATATACAAAATTAGCAAATCTGGGAATTGAATGATGTTTTGTGAAATATTGCATGCATATTGTGGAGTGAAATCAACACTATAAATTTGTTTTTGCTTCGATTAAATTACTCTTTTCAACATAACTAATTTCCATTAGACCAGTTTTAATTACAACATCTTCGAGCGTTTTATCAAGTATTGCAGCAGATTCTCTTCAAAGGGTGTATCAGTTGTTATGGCATTATATTCTATGCGAGATTCATGACATTTATCTTTTAACAACCTTACATTTTCCTGGTAAGCCTGTAAATAATCTTTCCTGATCTGCCAGGGTGAAACTGTAATCTTCTCACCTGTTTCTGAATCAATGAATTCAGTATCACGTTTATAATTAAATTCAGTTTCCTGCTTATCCTGGATGTGGAACAAAATAACTTCATGTTTCTGATGACGGAAATGCATTAGTCCCTGCATGATCTTATCAGGATCATCAATCATATCGGAGATCAGGATAATGAGTCCGCGTTTTTTTACTCTGTCGGCCAGTGAGTGTAGAACACTTACAGTGCTGGTTTTGTCTTCTGCTTGCAAATTATGAAGTTCCTTAAAGATGATATTTAAGTATGATCTCATTGAGCGTGGCGGAATGAGATTTGTGATCTTATCTGTGAATGTGAGAAGTCCCACAGCATCCTGTTGTGAGATCATCAAGTAGGAAAGAGCAGAAGCCAGAGCTTTAGTGTATTCCAACTTAGAGGAATTTGTCGATGAGAAGCCCATAGATGCACTGTGATCGACTATAATGTAACACTTAAGGTTGGTTTCCTCTTCGTAGCGTTTGATGTAATAACGGTTGGTTTTGCCGTATATTTTCCAATCTACATTCTTTATGGGATCTCCTGGATTGTATTGCCGATGATCGGAGAATTCTATGCTGAATCCATGATAGGGAGATTTATGCAGTCCGGTGATGAAACCTTCCACAATTAATCTGGCTCGAAGATTGAATTTCTCTATCTTAGCGATAAATTCTTCTGTGAGATATTGTTTATTATTCTCTGCCATTTATTACCTTATATTAACAATTCTATAAATCTAACCATTGCGAAGGTCAGAGAAGAAGCTGGAAATATGAAAACCATTCGCAAGGTTTTACAGTTCAATTTCTGCTGGATCATTTTCTTTGGGAACAACTTTCCATTCCTGCTCTTCATGATCGAAATCTGCAATTTTATCTAAAGGGAGTTTAATATATTTTCCACTGGCTGTCACAGCCACTGAACCATCCGGTAAAAGCAGTTCACCTGTTCCAAAGAAGAAACGTTTATTCTGTTCTGTGATCCTGCCCACAACTTTCAATTCCACATCATAAGGAACAGGTCGTTTATATCTCACATTCAATTCAATAGTTACACCCCAGATGTTTTCATTTTCTATCATAATCGCACGACCAATGGTTTCATCCAGGATGGCACTGGAAATACCACCATGCAGTCTGCCTGGATAACTTTGATGCTTCTCTCCGGGAGTGAAAATAGCAACTAATTCATTATTCTCTGTTTCATAGAAAGCTGTATGAATACCGAAATCATTTTTCAATCCACAGACAAAACAGAGTTTGCTATTTTGATGTTTTTTTCGTACTTTGTGTTTCATGAAATTACTCCTTTTTACAATTTCTTTAGACAGGTAAAAGTAGTAATCCAAAGGAAAAGAAATAACAAGATTTATTTACAATCTCCTTCTCGCCAAACAAATAAATGGATCTATTTTCAATACCACCCTCAACAACTAAACCAAAAAATCCACCGACAAAAATTCTTATTCCGATTCCAGGAGAAATTTGAGCCCAATTATTTTTCTCAAAAACAAATAAATCAGTGTTGTTTTTAACAAAAATAGCTGCATTTATAGATGGTCGATTGTAATTCATTTTATTCATTAATAAGTAATGTGAGGTATTAAATAAAAAGTATGGGGAGTATAAATTATCAGGATTAAATTCCCAATGATCAGACTTTCTATATACTAAATAATTCAAACATAAATCAAAAAATGGAAATATTGAATAATTAGTTTTATTTCTATTATAAATGTCTTTTTTTTGCCAAGAAATATTAACATAACTATCTTCACGTATATATCTTTCAGTAATATGCTGAGAAATTGTTAATTTCAATCGATTCATATTGTCTACATTTTGTCTAAGTTGAATTATAAATGATCCGTTTATTGGTTCATAATCCCTAACTTCTACAGTTTCATCTTCAATTACGCAATTCAAATTGAGAAAAATTATGTAAAATAGAAAAAGTAATATTACTTTTTTCATGCCATATTTAATGAAAAATCATTTCTCTTCTTTCTTCTTCGTCCCAACAATTATGGAAGCAGGAAAGAGAATTACGTAGGCAATTATCAATAGAACAGGTGAGATCGTATTGTCTCCGGTTCCCATAATCACGTAGCCTGCAATAATTGTAATGAAAGCAATTATCAATAGAATTATGTTTGTTTTATTAAATACAAATTTCATATATTCCCCTTAAATTCTTCAAGCAGTTCCATAGAAAGCTGAACCGATTGTATTTCATTATTTATTTTAATTGCTAAATTTAAATAATATTTAGCTTTATCTATCTTATTTACTTTCAGATAAATTTCACCAAGATGATAGGCAATTTCACTGTTATCAATTTTTTTAGAAAGAGGAATTTCCATTGCCTTAAGTGCTTCATTAAATTTTTCCTGCTTAAAATAAAGCCAGGCAAGACTATCCCAGATCATTTCACTTTCCGGTTGTAGCGAGACTGCTTTTTTCAAATAAATTTCCGCCTCATCATATTTCTCGTCAAATTCGTATTTGGCAATGAAGTAGCCGCCAGCGTTAAGTAGATCGGCATTTTCAGGATAAAGCTCAATGCCTTTTTCCAGTGTAATAAGTAGATTGTCCGGAGTATCGTATTTTTCTCCTAGAAATGAGCAGTTAGTAAAAGTGGAAGTATCTGGTTTGGGATTGGTCTTGATCTCTTCTTTAAGGATGGAGTAAGCAATGGAATCGTACTCAGTTCTCATCAGTAAACCGGCAATAAGTTCGTTAGGTGTAATATCAATTCCTTCTACTTCTTTAACAAGATTTCTTGCTTTTGGAAGATCCATTGAGTTTTGAAGATAGGCAAAGGCAACCAGCAAATTAAGCTCATTTTCATTAATGAAACTTAAGGTGAGTTGATCAAGATAGCTTAGGGCAATTTCTTTCTCTTCAAATTCAGTATGATAAATCCCCAGCAGATAATTTGCCTTAGATTTATCTTCTAAGGTTTGCAAATATTGTTGTAAAAGTTTGTAGATCTTTTCTTTTCTTTCAGTGTTTTTTGAAAGATCAACATTGAACATATAACTTTGAATTGTATTTATGTTATCAGCCTTGATAAGATAATTCACTGCCTCAGTAAATTTATTATCCGAGAGATAAAGATCAGCAAAATAGGTGTAGAAAGATGGTTGAAATTCTT
>CAZSOM010000093.1:0-6410 GCA_964608295.1 uncultured Candidatus Cloacimonadota bacterium | reverse complement strand
TGTTTCCATCTCAAGCAAAAATTGATAGTCTTGAATTACTAATTGATACCATATCCGGGAAAGAAAAAACCACTATTCTAAATGAACTGGCTACTGAGTATTCTCCCACTTTACCCCAAAAAGCAATTGAATATGCAAATGAGGCTTTAACTCAAGCAGTGAAATTCAAACTAAGAAGGGAAGAAGCAGATGCTTACAAAAATCTGGCTGACTCCTATTATTATCTAAATCAAATCCAGCGATCACTTGATTTGTATATTAAATCTGCAGAATTAGAAAAGGAGATATCAGGTGCAAAATCAGAGAATTACGCTAGAAGATTAGGCGATGTTGCATACTGTTACGATATAAAATCTCAATATCATTTAGCAATAAACCATTATAAAGTGGCTTTAGAGATTGCTCTGAATTTAGAAATTAATGAAGAGATAATTGCAATCTCCAGCAATATTGGTGCAGCCTATTATAAGCTAGCAAATTATGGCAAAGCCTTAGAATATTATCAAACAACTATTGAATTTGAGAAAAAATACGATAATGAAAGAAATCTTTCAATTACTTTTAACAGCATTGGAATGATCTATGATGCATGGAGCGAATATTATAAAGCAATAGACTATTATGAACAAGCATTAGAGATTGATAGAAAATATAAAAATGAAGGTCGGATTGCTATCCGTTTGAATAATATTGGATTTGCTTATAGATCATTAAGCAAGAATGACAAAAGCCTTGAATATCTTCAAGAAGCTTTAGAAATTGAGAGGAAGTATGCCAGAGAAGATAAAATAGCAATTAGATTAACTAACATTGGCTTGATCTATGTTTCAAATTCTCAATATGAAAAAGCTCTTATCAATTACAAAGAAGCTCAAAAAATATTGGAGAAATTAGATCTTCCGAATTATCTATCATCATTATATAATCATATCGGACATGTCTATATAATGCAGGGAAAATATCAAAACGCTCAAGAGTTTTTAGATAAAGCTCAGAAGATCGCTCTAGAGAAAAATTTAAAGCAGCTAATTATCATCAACTATACTCAATTTGCTTTTATGTATAAAAAAATGGGGAATTATGAGAAAGCTTACATTAATCAGGTTGCATACTCAAATCTAAAAGATTCTGTTTTTACTGAAGAAAAGCACAGACAACTAGCAGAATTTGAAGCTAAATATGAAACTGAAAAAAAAGAAAAAGAAATTGAACTTTTAACGATAAATACTGAGATTCAAAACCTAAAATTGAAAAAAAATAGAATCGTGAAATATTCATTTATTATTGGATTTATTTTAATATTTATTCTTGCTTTTGTAGTTTATTCTGCTTATCGAGGAGAAAAAAGAGAAATTGAAAAAAGAAAAATTGCTGAGCAAGAACTCCATGAATTAAACAAAAACCTTGAAAAAAGAGTTGAAACTGAAGTGGCGATACGCAGGGAACAAGAACAAAAAGCCGTAGAGCAATCCCGATTGGCTGCACTTGGGGAACTTGCAGCAGGTATTGCACATGAGATAAACCAACCACTGCACAGCATTGCCTTTGCAATTGATAATATGTCCATGGCAATTGAGGAAAATGACGCAGACAAAGAATACCTGCAAAAGAAAACAAAAAACATGTTTGCTGATGTCGATCGGATGAAACATATCATTGATCATATAAGAATCTTTTCTAGAAAGCAGACCGAAGATGAAGAAGAACCTTTCAGTATTAATCAAAGCATTATCAATGCTGTAAACATGATCAAAAAGCAGTACGCTAACCATCGCATTGATCTTACAAAACAATTGGACGAAAAAATTCCTGAATTATTAGGAAACATTTATAGATTTGAGCAGGTAGTTTTGATCCTACTTTCTAACGGAAAAGATGCCATAGAAAAGAAAGCAAAAACAGCTGATGGTAATTTTCAGAAACAACTCTCGATCAAAACTTTTCGTGAAGGGAAAAGTATCATAATGGAATTCGAAGATAACGGATCAGGAATCCCTCTCCAAAACCTGGAAAAAATCTTCAATCCATTCTTTACGACAAAGGAATCAGGTAAAGGAACTGGTCTTGGTTTGTCTATTGCTATGGGTATTATTGAAAAAATGGGTGGAACCATTTCTGTAGAAAGTGTGGTTGGAAAAGGCACAAAACTAATAATACAATTCAAAAACTAAAGAGGTGGGAAATTGGAAAATTTAAATATTTTAGTTTTAGACGATGAACAAAGAATAACTGATGAACTATCAGAATTTTTAAAGAGAAAGAAATTTAATGTTTTTGAATCGAATGAAGTTTCTGATGCCTTCCAGATTCTGAGTAAAAACAGAATTGATATCATGATCCTTGATGTTAGATTGAAAGATGCAAGTGGGCTTGATGTTCTGAAAGAAGTAAAGATTAAGTTTCCGGATCTTGAAGTAATCATGATCACGGGTCACGGTGACATGAATACAGTTATTGAATCAATGCGGTTAGGAGCAATAGATTTCCTGAAGAAACCTTTTCAGCATTTAGATGCAAAAATTGCTATTGAAAGAACAAGCAAATTTATTAAAATGCAACAGGAATTAAAAAATGTTGAAGATAAAAATTCACTCATTTCGATGGAACTGGAAAACAGCATAGAAAAGAAATTCATAGGTGAAAGTAAATCTATCAAGAAAGTACTGGATCTAACCTTTAACGCCGCAAAGTACAACGATGTAAATGTCTTGATAACCGGTGAAAGTGGAACCGGTAAAGAGATAATTGCTCGCATAATTCATTTTGCCAGTGACAGGAAAGCTAAAAACTTCTTCCCTGTAAATTGCTCTGCTATTCCTGAGACATTAATAGAAAGTGAATTTTTCGGGCATAAGAGAGGTTCTTTTACTGGCGCATTACAAGATAAAAAAGGATTCTTTGAACTTACCGATGGTGGTACACTTTTTCTTGATGAAATTGCCGATATGCCATTGAATTTACAGGCAAAACTTTTACGTGTGATCGAAGAGAAAAAGGTTAAAAGAATTGGTGAGGATAGTCATTTTTCTGTGGATGTGAGAATCGTAGCGGCTACAAATCATAACGTAGAACAGATGATTGCCGAAAATAAATTCCGGTTAGATCTTTACCATCGCTTGAATACTATGATCATCAACATTCCTCCTCTTCGTGAACGACCAGATGATATCAAACCTTTACTTCATCATTTTATTGATACATTCTCAAAAAAAATAAAAATCATCCCACCACAAATTCACAACAACCTGATCCCCGAAATGAAGAAATATGATTTCCCCGGTAATGTGAGAGAATTGAAGAACCTTACAGAAAGAGCTCTTATTATCTGTAAATCAAAAATCCTGGATAAGGAATATTTCCCTCTGAAATGCTTGGATAACAAACCTGTAACCGGAGAAGAGATCAATTATAATTTGGAACAAAATGAGACAAACTTGATCAGGTCAGCCTTGAGTGAAACCGGTAAGAACCAGACCAAATCTGCAAAACTCCTGGGAATCTCACGTCATGCCTTAATTCGTCGCATGGAAAAATTTAAGATTAAATGATTCTCCTTAAACAACAGTGTAATATCGAACACTGTGCGAAAACATAACAACAAAACCGCACAATTCACTTTGAGTTAGGAGTAAACAATTTTTAAACAAAAGTAAAAAATCAACAAATTGTCATCACCAGTTAAAACTCTTAACCGCTTTAATAACAACAATTAACCTCTTTCAATTAAGTCTCACATTCCCTTTCAGATTCTATTTTCGAATGAGTAAATTGAATTCGGTACACCAATTGCTTATTAATATACGAATGAGGAACTCAATATGAATTTCGAGAATTTAAAAGTAATGATCCTGGATGATGAAAAAAGAATTCGTGATGAACTTACCGAATACTTGATCAGGAAGAAATCTGCTGTATACACTGCGGATAGACCTTCCAAAGCTTTTCATATCTTAGAGAATACTCATGTTGATTTACTTTTTCTGGATTTAGCTCTTCCCGAAATCAATGGGATATTAGTTCTCAAAAAAATAAGAAAATTATTTCCGGATATTAATGTAATTATGATCTCAGGTAATGATAATATTGAGATGCGTAAAGAAGCAAAACGAAATGGTGCTGTTGAATTCATAAGTAAACCATTTCTTCATAATGAAGTTAGACAAGCTATAGAATGTTTGCATTTAAACCATGTTTAAAATGAAAAATTATATAATGGAGGAAAAATGACTAAATTTGTAATAGTAATTTTGTTTGTATTTTTTGTTATCCTTCTGCCCTTATGGGGCGAAGAGTATGCCGTTTCCTATAATGAAGTTGAGCAAATTGCTCTTCGAAATGCAGCTCATATATGGGGAGAATGTTTTGCAGATGAGCCTATACCTTATTACGATGAACAAGAAACTCTCATAGCCTGGAGATTTAATTTCTCTTTAGGTAAGCCATTTCCGGATGAAAAAGATTTACTTAATCGATGCAGACAAGAAGAAAATGGTTTATGGAATGCCAAATGGAATGAAGAAGAATTCGCTAATATGGTAGTGAGCGCTCGTAAAGATTTACCAGTTATTATTGAGTACTCACAAGGTCTCTCCTATGAATATTCTTACTACACCGTAAGGGAAAAGAAAATCAGAGATGAAAATAGAATCGATCATAAATACGGTAAAACAATCTATCTGAATCCAGCTAATATTTGGCATGAACTTAAAAAGGGTCGGGAAATATTTTACGTAAAAGCTTATCCTCCGGCTCAAGTAATTAATGAAGCAGATTTTCTGGGGGAAACAACAATTTTTAAAAGTATTAGTAAACAAAGAGATCTTGATGAGTTTTCAAAGCAATGGGAACAGTTTCTTAATGGTAACCGGACTCTCTCTCGTGGTTATTTTTATATTAATAATTATGAGATGATGCCTTTTTATCAATGGACTTACGGATGTTCTCCTTGTAGTGCCGGTATGCTTCTCGGTTGGTATGATTATAATTCTGTGAATACACCTTGGGATGTGTACTCCAATTTTGTTGATTATTATGCTACTAGGTGGGATAATAGAGAGGAGCATTTTGATTACCATGCTGCTAATGTAATATCTGAACTGGCAACAGAAATGGGAACTACTTCTCAAGGGGGCACTCAAAATAATAACATAGCACCGGGGATATTGAATGTAGTTTATAACCATGATTATGAAGGTAGCTTTGTCTTTTATGATGCAGATGATTATTCCTGGTCAAATTACTTCGATCATCAAAAATTAGCTCTTGATGAAAACATTCCAACCATGAATTCAATTTACAAACATTCCATAACAGGAATTGGCTATAGTCTTGATAGTATGTATGTTGCTCTTCATGACCCCAATTCACCGATAATCTGCAATTGGAATATTAATATTTTCCTGAATTTTACTAAAATACACTTAGAGGAAGGTTATGGTACTCATATAAAATTAGACTCACCACATGGTACAACAGACTGGTTCGGGGATTTTACAAATCCTGAAATTTGGAAAGTAGGCGAAGCCAGAGAAATTCTCTGGGACACCTCGGAACCAATTGAATCAGTACGTATACTCAGCAATTCATCCGGTGGTAGTGGAATTCTTTCCTCATGGAACATCGTTGCCGAAGATGTTGGTGGTTATTGGTATGATTGGATTGTTCCCAATACTATTTCCGAGGAATGCCGCATTGCTGTGCAAGCTTATGATGAAACCAGCCAAATCACTGGTTGTGATGGCAGTTACGGTAATTTTCGCATCCGAGCCGGAGGAGCAATTAACTGGCTGAATACCACTTCTTATTACGAAACCGATAAAAATCCTAAATATTACAGGGTAGATAATGCTCTGAATTCAGGCGAAAATTGGGAAGTAGTTGCGGTTAGAGGTAATAACGACGTCAATTCTTTCCGCCTGGAATTGCATGGTTCAGCCAATTTTAATGATATTGTAAAAGAGTCATACAGCGCACCACGGGTAAATTTCATTGCTTTAGATCAATCTCAATTACCGGAAATTCAGCGAGGTTTTAAAGTTAGAAATTTAACTAACGATGATACCGCACAAGTGCAAAGATCCATCGCTAATGGCGAATTAACGGTTAATCAGAGCAGCGATTTTTCCTTAGCTACTACCGATATTGCCAAAATCTGGAATGTCTATCTCTCTCCGGGAGAATATCATTTTCTTGTAGAGCAACACAGTGGCGTTTCCACAATCAACATGGGTTTGTATAGCAGTCAATTCAGTAATTATCGTGGAATCGATGAAAGTGTGTTTTCTGCCCAAATGGATAGCGAAATTTGCGAAGAAACTATTACTATTACCCAAGCAGATGTATATGGTCTCATAGTATGGGATAACTTTGGAACTACAGGAGATTATACAATTGGATATTATGAAAAAGGA
>CAZSOM010000092.1:0-6433 GCA_964608295.1 uncultured Candidatus Cloacimonadota bacterium | reverse complement strand
ATTGTTGCTACCGATGCATCTTCCGCATCCAGTGTGATCTTCTTATTTAAAAGATCTGCGCTTTCTGCTGCAAAAACATTCACAGATAACAATATCATCACGGTTAATGACAATAAAAGTAATTTAATGTTACTCATTTTCATACATTCTCCTTTATCTTACCAATTATATTTTCTTTCTTGTGAAACTTCAACATCATTATTAATTGCGTCAGGTTTTTCGGGAAGTTTCTGAAGTGTTAGAATATTGCTTTTCCCTTTATATAAATAAACTACCTCACGCTGGCGTATATCAGTAATTTTTCCGTAATGGAAACTATCACCAATTGAATAGAGTTTTGTATTACCCTTATGCGAGATCGCAGCCATTTTCCTGCCAACTTCAGGCACAATAGTTGATTCCAGACGAACCATTTTTTCCACTTCTAATCGCCATTGTTTTTCCAAGTCCTGCATTGTTTTTACGATCAGGTTTTGCTCTAGAGGATCTTTTTGAACTGAAAAAACAAATTCTTTTCTATCTTGTATTGAATGTTCAATATTCTTGATCTGGTTGAAAAGATCTTCACTCAATGCTAATTTTTTGTATTCAGATTCATCAGGAATAGCCTTAGTTTTACTATAGAGGCTATTACATTTAATCCCAAGCACAATTAGAAGAATTACAATTAAAGCTATCACCATATCTTTGATATATTTTTCTTCCATATTATGTCTCCTTGACTATCATAAAGATAGACAGTTCGAATGTAACTTTATATCTTGTCTCGATAATTTCATCAAAAACTTCACCTTTATCCTCTTTGACAGGCCTCACATCAATTGCATTGATCTTAATAATATGATCAAAGGACTCAAGTTCGGAAAGAAATTTACCCATCTGGATAAAAGTGCTCACAACTGATAATGTATATCCCTGCTCAACCAGGTAAGATTTTTCGGAAGATACAACTTTCGGGAAAATTGAATCAATTGAAATTTTGTATTTGTCAGTCAGATCAGCTAATTTTTTAACAAATTCATTAATATCATCAACTGCAAACTCTTTATCGTTTGTCATACTTCGCATGATTACTTTAGATACTTCTTGAAGTTGATCATTCAGTACTTTAGCACTATTCAGTTTTTCCTGTTCTTCTTTTATCGTACTGTCATATCTATCAATCTTTTTGATCTTTGCTTTAACACTGCTTGTGCTGAAATAAAAGAAACAAATTGTACTCAAGATCATCACAAACAAAAGAAGTAGATATCTTTGCTTCATCATTTTCTACCTCCCTTTTTTGAGTAACTCTTTGAAATACAATCAATCTGGAAGCGGAGAATATCCACATCTTTCTCCTTATCTTTGCTGGATCTTACGAATTGAATTTCAGGAAAGTCGATGCTGATCTGTTCATTACTTTTTAATTCCGTAATAAACTCATTGATCAGATCAAATTCCTTTTGACCTCTATCCAACCGGGTTATTCCAAAAAGACTAAGCTTATTATTCTTAAATGAGAAATGTGTAATCGCAATATTATCAGTTGTTTTTTCTGACAAGGCAACGAGTTTCTGTGTCCAGAAGATCCTTTCAGAACTGATGCTGGCTAATCTTGATAGATCCTTAGATGAAAGGAATTCTCCACTTACCTGGTAAGTTTCGATCTCATCACGGATATTCTTAAGAAGTTTGCTTCTATTCTTCATTTTAGAATTTAGATTATTAACAATTAGTATTACAGCAAGAGTTGCTATAAGAAATATAATTATATAACTTATGGTAGATATTCTAAATGTTTTCTTATCCGATTCAGCTTTTTGTTTTAATTCACCAAATTTATTAAGATTTATTTTATAAAAAAATGTATTCATTATCTCTCCCTTATTCCGGTCTCATTGCCAGACCCATTGCAACTGCAAACTGTGGATCATTTGTTGTACCAGGTCTATCAGAATCATCCAGGTTATTGAAGGGATTGAATACTTCAGTTGGGATCTGAAGTTGCTCTGTGATATATTCTGGTAGTCCTATCAAATTAGCACTACCACCAACCAATAAGATCTTCCTGAAATCACTGTTTCCAGCTTCTTTCACATAATACCGGAGAGACCTTTTTACTTCTTGAGTGATCAATTCTGACGTATTCTTTTCAGTGATATCTAAGACAATAATGGAAGATTTAGCTTTTTTGACCTCTTTATCTCTTAAGCCATACTCAAGTTTATATCGTTCAGCATCTTGATAAGAATTCTTTTGTTTTTTCATGATGTCTTTGGTGAAATCGAAACCTCCCCGGGCGATATCGCGAGCGAAAAACTTAGATGTTGAGCTGAAAATAACCATATTAGTTTTAAATGCTCCAATATTTAGAATTATATAAACTCCATCATCATTTTCACTATTAAGAATATAACTGTTGGCGACAGCTAATGATTCCAGGTCAACGATACCCGGTGTTAAACCGCCACTTGTTAATATGTTGGTATGTTCTGTTAATGAAGATTTTGTAGATGAAGCTAGCAAAATATTCATATTGTTGGTCTTCTCTTCTACATTAAGAACTTGATAATCCAGATTCATTTCCGAACCGCTGATCGGTAAGTGCTTCTTAGCCTCGAAGAATAAGGCAGATTCCAGTTCCTCATCCGGCAGGAAAATTGTCTTAATTTGCTTTATACTCGTATTATCTCCACCTATTGATGAAACAAGATGCTTGATCTTTTTTGGTTTCAGTTTCATCGTTTTTACCAGTTGAGATAATATGGGACCATAGCGATCGGGAGATAGATCTGAGAAAACAGGTTCTACACCCTCCGGTATTGTTGAAAGGCTTTCACAGTTCAATAGTTTATAACCATGATGAGTTTTCTTTAGATGAACCATCTTGATGCTGTGATTACCAATGTCCAATCCGATAGATTCTTTGAATTTGACTTGTTTCGTTTTAGCCATGTAACCTCACATTTTTTTTATCATTTTTATCTATCATTTTTTTAATTTATTGTGTCGACTGTAGAAAATCTACTGGTGGCGTTTTATAAAACCACGATTGCTTTTCAAATGCCGTCAACGTTGTCTCACCCCAAGTTTCATAGATCTGTGGGAAATCAGGGGGTTGAACATATTTTAAACGTTCGTCATAATGATAATTTTTATCATATCCGGTTGAACCGTGTGTTCCATCATAATGATATATATCCATTTCCCATTTATTGTCTCCAGGATGATTATATGGATCCCCTCCGGAACGATGAATAAATCCACGTCTTCTCTGGGCAATTGCACCGAAAATGGTGAGTTCTCCTCTTTCAAAAACAATGTCATTCGCAGATTCCGGCCAAATAGGATTGTACCATGGATAATCTGTTCCATATGGATAAGCGTAATTAGCTGCATTATTATTGGGAAAAGCATAATTTTCAAATGGGAATCCACAAGTGCTGTTAACAACTGGAAAATTACCATGCATATTGAATCCTTCAATGCCTGGAGGTAACATATTATTTGGTGGGAAGATGTATTTATGTAAATCCACATACGTATAGACTGTATCAGTATCCGGCATTAACAGAACCTGGTAAACAATTCCTGCTCCGGGTTCAGGTCCATTTCCTGCAACCACATTCAGGTCTCCATCTAAGATCTCGCATAGATGTTCTTCTTCATTACTTCCTGCTGTGTAAACGGTTTCGATCACATCACCATTACTTACGTCAATTGTGTGTGTACTCAACCCGCCATAACAA
This sequence comes from uncultured Candidatus Cloacimonadota bacterium, assembly GCA_964608295.1. GTDB lineage: Bacteria > Cloacimonadota > Cloacimonadia > Cloacimonadales > TCS61 > Tenebribacter. The sequence continues at coordinate 2,702 of CAZSOM010000092.1, read as the reverse complement.
GTTATATCATCTAATCTTAGTTCTCCATTTACATACACATCCATCTCTGCTCCATCCCAGCCATTTCCGGCTGTATCGATCAGGCGAATCGTAAATTCATCATAAGCAAAAGGACTAAGAGCTTCAAAATCAGGAGTTGAACCATGCGGATGTTGATATTGGAAAGTGAAGATGCCATCATAATGACAATACATATTTCCTTGTAAGTTTTCATCACCACTTCCAATTGCGGCATAAGCACCGTATAACATAACGTCTGTACAATTTTCGTCGTATATTGCAAACTCATTGAAAGGATCTTTGTGCTTATATCGTATCAAGATTTTTTTCTCTGAGACAAGACCAAAATAATCCGTAAGATTAGTATCATCCGGATCATCTGGAGGATCTCCAGCGTTAGTACCTTGGTAGGTAATGTCACCGATGATAAAAACAGTGTCAGCACTAGCCCAGGTTTGAGCACCATAAACTGAACCTTTAATCCACAGTTCAGCATCACCTGCCCAGACAGATTGATTTGTAACTGGAAATGACGCACCTTGCGACCAGACCGTATCGTAGATTGTAATATAATTCGTCCAGATATGATTCGTATCTTCATACCAGTTATTACCAGCATTAACTACAGCGTTTGCTACTGCTGCGTTATGCGGAAACCAGCTATACACGCCAAATGTATCTACACCTGTTTGTATGATATTACCATACTTGCTTTCAAAACTTCCGTTTGCAAGTTCAACACAAACAATGTCTGTATCATCTGCGCCAACGGTTAATCCATTATTACGGATAAGATCCGCAGTAGGATTAAAGATGATTTCCGGTACCTCTTCCGCATAGCCACCTAGAAATATATCATCCATAGGTGCACTAAGGATAGCTCGAGCTCCAGTTGAATAATCCATAATCCATTCGTGAGTTGTTACCATACTGTGAAATGTCGGCCATCCATTTAAATTCTGAATCCAGATAAAATCATTAGAGTGTAAAGGACCATACAGATCATCTAGACCATAGAATTTAACTAAGGCAGCAGCAGCTCCACCATCTGCATTTTCAGAGGCTTCAATATCTGTAAAATACTGGTATTCTGCCAGACTTCTATTTTTAATTAGACGCTCTGAATATTTTTTGATCGGTGACTTATAGTAGTTAAAAGTTTCATTAAATCCGTCTCCAAATCTTTCGGTAAATAACCAGCGTTCCCGTCTAGCTGTGATCAAAGATTGTATAGCATAAGCTTGTTCAGTAGCCAAGCCCAAAAAGCTGTTGATCACTATAAGCTCTCCCCTGTTATAAATCTGATAGGTTGTTCTTCTATTCGGTTCCAATATCGTGACAATCCTACCAGGTAACGGTCTTTGATTATCATGTTCTACTGATAGATGCATGCGTGTAGATTCACTACGCAAAAGAATTTCTTCCTGGATCTTATCATGTGAATGTTGAGTTTGCTGCTGATTTTGACCAATGATTACCATCAAAGAAGCAGAAGAGGTAACAGCAACAATACTGAGCATTACTGCAACAACCATTATAAGAACACTTCCGATATTATTACTTAGTATTTTTTTTATTAATCTTTTCATAATATCCTCCTATTCTTCCTGCTCAACCGCATTAGCATGTGCGTTACCTAAGTAAATAGAAGTTTCATATGTTATAGTTCTCGTATTCTTCTTAATGTCTTCTGCATTTGATTGATTTCTTATCTTCTCACGAAACCTGACCTGCCCCACAAGTTTGATGTCAACCATTAAAGGGTTACCATTTTCGTCACCAGTGTTTGGTGTGATAGACCATACCTCTCTGGGATTTTTTATAGTAAATTGAGGTTTGCCATCTATATACTTGATTGGTGTCGAGGGAAATATTATTTTTTTCTGATACCTATTTAAACCATAAAGACCTTCTGTCTCTAGTTGCATATCGTCATTCACTATATACTGAACATAGTAAACATGTTCCAAATCAGGGTTTAACACAAGAGGTTTAATTATAATGGAATTACGGGAAGAGCCGATCTCGATACTCTTGGCAGTTGAGAGACCAATGAGACCTTCATTATCGGTAACACCATCAACCATATAGCCGTGCCGCATTATATCAATTGCATTGAATAAATCTTCCTGGAGTTGTGTATATAATTTTACTTCCTGAAAAGTAACAGCAAAGTGAACAATCCCGATACCAAATATCACAAAAACCAGTGTGACAAGTGGAAGACCGGCAATAATCTCCATAAGTGAATAACCTTTATCATTATTAAGAATCTTCATAGTTATTCATCCTCAACATCAGTTCTGTAGAAATAATCTTCTCGTAAGATAAGAGTTCTTTCTTTATTTAAAAGATCATTATGGAACTTCTCAGGACCATCTCGCCAGGTTATCTTAACACTGATTATATCATAATAAACGAATTGTGAGACAACTCTATCATTACGAGTTTCTTTTGTTGGTGGATGAATAAGCCCCCTGACGACCTCTCCATCAGCATCATCAATGATGAAATCTCCCGAGACAAAACCATCTAAAAGTGCTGATTTCTCCCAATTTCGGTTTATAAATTTAACTCGTTCTAATTTCTGATGCGCTTTTAAAAGAACAACCCTATAATGGTAGTTACCTATTGTATTATGCCAGGCATAATATGAACTTATAAATAAACCGCTTAAGGCAATGGTTACTATTATCAAACCT
>CAZSOM010000091.1:0-6455 GCA_964608295.1 uncultured Candidatus Cloacimonadota bacterium | reverse complement strand
TGAATCGTTTTTTGGAATGGAAGATTATGAAACGGCAGTTTCGGAATTATTGAAAGTTGGTTATAATTATCCTCAATTTACCCAATGGGCTGCTTCAGCAGAACTCAAGGCAGGAGAAGCCTACCAGAATCTGAAACAAAAAGAAAAGGCAACTCAAATTTATGAACGGGTAATCAGTAAATATGGTAAGTACAGTCAGTGGGGAACAGAAGCCAGTAGCCGATTGTTGATAATGGATAAATGATAGGAAAATTGCTTATTGTCATTATTCAATACTAAATTTTCACGTCCCCCCTTTGCAAGGGGAAAACAGGAGGTTCATTGAAAACTAAATCCATTTCTCTTTTGTTCGTTCTCGTTGGATTTTGTTCGTTGCTAAATTCCACAATCTGGGAAATAAAACAAGACGGAACCGGCAATTTTGTAACAATCCAGGAAGGCATAATAGCTTCTTCCAATACAGATACTGTCCTTGTTTTCCCAGGAACCTATTATGAAAATATTAATTATTTAGAAAAAAGTATTACACTTGCCAGCTTGTACTTAACCACCGGTAATGATGATTATGTGAATCAAACTATTATTGACGGTAACCAGAGTGGTAGTTGTTTAGAGATCCGCAACTGTACAGAAGATTACAATACATTATGTGGCTTTACCCTCAGAAATGGAACAGGAAATCCACTTTCACCAAATTCTCTAATTATTGTCGGTGGGGGTATTCTTTCCTATGATTCTCATGTTATTATAGATAACTGCATAATTAATAATAATATTGCTAAGGATGGAGGAGGAATTTATTGTTTTAATTCAAATATAAATCTATCCGGTATAACTATTAGAAATAATAAATCTTATAGATTAGGTGGAGGTATTATGCAACTTATTAATTCAGAAATAATATTTGACAATAATGATTTATGTAATATCTATTTGAATTATAGTGGTTGGTCAAGTGAGATATATAAAACTTCTGATTGTCCACCTTTAGATGTGATTGTAGATACATTTACAGTGATGAATCCGGATGAATATTTCATTGGATGCTATGATGCGTTTAGTAATCAGTTCGACGGTATAACACTATCAATACAAAATGCAAAATTGGAATCTGTAGATGCAGATTTGTATGTAGCAACAGATGGAAATAACGCAAATAGTGGTTTAACGCCAGAAGAACCATTGGCAACCATCAATTATGCCTACTCCTTGATACAACCAGACAGTTTAGAAAATAACACAATTTTTGTTGCTGATGGAGTGTATTCTGCTTCTCTTAATGACCAATGGTTTCCTCAGCAAATGCGAAGTTATACCAACCTGATCGGTGAATCGATGGATAACACCATATTTGATGCAGAATTTGATTCTCCTTTAATAACTAATCAATTCAGTGAGTTAAATTATACTATAAAAAATCTAACTTTGATAAAAGGTGATGGAGTTTCCGGTCAAGGAGCTGGAATTCCCTGGAGTACGATGTGTTTATGTAATGCTCAACGAGATGATAGATGGGTTATTTTAGAGAATATTAAATCTTACAACTGTGAAGCAAATTCCAGGCATATTGCACTATGGTATCTAAGTGCATATCTCAAGAATGTGCATATCTATGATAACCTGGGGAATGCGACTATAGTACAATCACTTATTACACCTCAGAATGAAATAACCAGTATTACAGTGGAGATGGAAAATTGTTCTATAAAAAACTGTGATACGAATGGCTTTACCTTTCTTCAAGGATACGGTTTTGATGAACTATCACCAGTAATAATGAAGAATGTAGCAGTAACTGATAATTACAATACAGATTCCGAATGGCCCACTGCATTTTCTGCTGTAGTTATAGGTGATAAAAGAAAGGCTAATATGATAAACTGCACGATAGGCTATAATAGATCAGAGATGAGTGGTGGAGCAATTGGTTGTGTTGGAAGTGATTCAGAATTAAATATCTATAACTCCATAGTTTATGAAAACGATCCTAAGAATTTGTATATAGGTAACGATATTGAGGAATATCCATTTGTGGTTAATATTTATAATTCGCTCTTTGATCATGGGGTGTTGTCAATACAAAATGGATTTACCTGGAACGTTGTCAACTGGATGGATGGTAACCTGGAGAGTGATCCGCTTTGGCAGGAAAGTGGAGATTATCCATATATGCTTACAAGCAATTCTCCCTGCATAGATGCTGGAACTTTAGACTTGCCGGTTGGTCTAGAAATTCCTGCTTATGATCTTGCCGGCAATCCTCGCGTTATGGGTAGCAATATAGATATGGGTGCTTATGAATATCCTGGAAATGCCGCTCCAATTTATCTACAGGTGGATAATGAAACACTCTCCTGGCAAATACCGGAGGGTCATTATCCCACAGAATATAATATCTACTTGTATGATATTTTCCAATCAACTCAACCCAGTGGATTCTCATCTTACACCTTTGCAGGTCTTATAATCGGTGAAACATACAAAGCTGGAGTCTCAGCAATCTATGATGAAGAAGAAACTGCCATCATTCCACATTACTTCACCTATCAACCTGTAAGTTCAGAAGATCCAACAATCCCCAATCCCTTATCCCAAACTCCTAATCTTTTCAATTATCCAAATCCATTCAATCCTGAAACAACGATATTATTCAATCTTCAGGAAGAATCAAATGTTGATTTGGTTATTTACAATGTCAAAGGACAAAAAGTAAAAACTTTTATTATTACTCTGAGCGGAGACGAAGGATCAAACAATAATTATGACGATACTCCCTGTCCTTCGACTATGCTCAGGATGACACAAGCAGGGAGTATGCAATATTCAGTTATTTGGGATGGAACTGACTTAAACAATAAACCTGTATCTTCTGGTATTTATCTGTATCAATTGAAAATAGACGGCAAAGCAATAGCCAGTAAGAAGTGTCTGTTGTTGAAATAATGAAAATATTACCTGTGGTTATTGTTCATAATTATTCATTGCTAGAATTCCCGTCCCCCTTTGTAAGGGGGAATCAAAGAGATTTATTGAAATCCAGACTTTTTCTTTTGTTCGTTTTTGTTAGTTGTTAATTCTTTATAAAATTTAAGGAATTCATATGAAATTAGCAGTTGATCTTCATTCTCATTCCGGTTATGCAGGTGGAGTAGGGCAGATAGAACTCACCACAGTTTCCAAAACAATGAAACTGAAAGGAATAGATGTTTTCGGGACCGGTGATTGTATTTTCCCACCCAGAACTGAAGAATTGAAGCAGGAATTGCATGAAGTTGAGTCTGGATTGTTTGCCCTTGCAGATGACAACAGCAAATTTCTTTTACAAACTGAAGTTATCCTTACAACTAAACTTGCTCATAAAAAAAATAAAACAATAGCTCATCACATCATTCTCTTTCCTGATTTTGAATCGATCTATAAAATGCAGGTTCTTATGACAAAATGGGGAATGAAGAATACAATAGGCAGGCCATTCATTACCAGTAATTCCCAAACTGAGTTGGAAGATCAACTTTTTGAGATACATAAGATTCATCCTCTCATTGAAATAATACCAGCTCATGTGATGACACCAGATGGGATCTTCGGTAGTAAAAATAACCTGGATGAATTAATTGAATTCTACGGTTCGTTTCTACCAAATATTAATGCTATTGAAACCGGTTTAAGTGCTGATCCAAAAATGCTGGAGCAGATTCCTGATCTTGCAGAACTCACCTTTATTTCCAATAGTGATTGTCACAGTGCTGCCCTGAACAGGATCGGTAGAGAATTCACAATTTTAGATGTCGATCAAGTCAATTTCAAAAGTATAATTCAGGCTATCAGGCAGAATCAGGTGATTATGACAGCAGAATTTAATCCTGCCGAAGGAAGATATTTTCTTACAGGGCATAGGGCAGATAGAAAAGGGCATTCGGATGATTTGATCTTTGAAAATAATATTCCATGTGATTTAATCTGTCCTGTTTGCAATAAAAAGATGAACCTGGGAGTTCGAGAAAGAACTATTCAATTACAGGATAAGTCGATAATTCCTGAACCCCGCATTTTCTTGCATCTCATACCGCTTATTGAGGTTATTGCTGCATCACAAAACATTAAGAGCATCACTTCCAAAAGAGTAAGAAAAATTTTTGACAGCATCATGAACATCTTCCCTTCGGAAATTGCTTTATGGCAATCAGATAGCATTCAAGTTATGCTTGACAAAAGAGTCGATGAAAAAACTATCAACCAGATTTTAGCTGTCAAAGAGGGTGATTTCAAGTTCCAATCACCTGGTTTTGACGGTACTTATGGAAATTTGATCATAGGAGAGAAATAGATGGATTCAAAACTTTTAACAGATCGCAGAAAAAAACTGGTTAAACAACTAAAAGAAAAGGAATTGGTTATAGTTTTTGCCGCTTCTTTACCTCACTATCCACGCAATTTTCTGCAGGATAACAATTTTAAATATCTCACAGGATTAGATCTTCCTGATGCTGTGTTTGTGATTTCCAACCAGAAGAAACCTGTAATGGAATTATTCATAGAACGCGGAATACCTGAAATGGAAGTATGGGTTGGCAAGAAAATGACAAAAGAAGAAGCAATTAAAGCTTCAGGAATTGAAACAATTTCCTATCTGGATGAATTTGAAAAAAAGATTGGATTTTATTTAGCTTTAGCCAAGAAGGCTCATTTAAATTTGGGCTACAATAGTGTGGATAAACCACTGAATAAACAACAGGATTTTATTGAAAAGGCAAAACAGCATTTCCCACACTTGGAAGCAATAGATATGACAAAGCTCATGGTTCCATTGAGAAGTGTGAAAACTAAGTGGGAACTTGAACAATTACAAAAAGCAATAGATGTAACTGGTGAAGGCATTAAAAATATTATCAGCAAATCAAAAAGTGGTATGATGGAATATGAAATGGAAGCTATCTTGCAATATGAAGCTACCCGCAATGGACTTCAGCATATGGGTTTCAAACCAATAATTGCCGCAGGCAAGAATGCAGCAACTTTGCATTACGAACAGAATAATTCCAAAATTGGAAAAAATGAAATGTTACTGCTTGATGTAGGCGCAGCCTGTAATGGTTACAGTGCTGATATTTCAAGAACATTTCCTGTTTCCGGTAAATTTACCAAACGTCAAAAGGAAGTTTATGCTGAGGTTTTAAATATTAATAAAAAAATTATTAAGATGGTTAAACCCGGTATTGGCATGAAAGAGCTGAACGAGAAAACTGTTGATCTGATCCAAAAAGCCTTGATAAAATTGAAATTGATCAAAGATAAAAATGAATATCGCAAATATTATATGCACAGTGTGGGTCATCATTTAGGAATGGATACTCATGATCTTGGAGCAAGAGATTCAGTCTTGAAAGTTGGTAATGTGATTACGGTTGAACCGGGAATTTATATACCTGAAGAGGAGATCGGTGTTCGTATCGAAGACGATATTCTTGTTACAAAAACAGGTTATAGACATTTATCTGTGAATATTCCCAAAGAGATCAATGAATTAGAAAGTTGATTCGGAGGAAGAATGAAAATTGCGATTTACGCTGGAACTTTTGATCCGATCACGAATGGTCATATTGATATTTTAACTAAGGCTTCTAAAGCTTTTGATAAAATTATCCTGGCAGTTGCTGAACATACAGGAAAGAGTACTTTATTTTCCTGGGAAGAACGCTGTGATCTTTGTGAAAGATCAATTGTCCACAATAAAAATATTGAAGTCATGAAATTCTCGGGATTAGTAGTAGATTTTGCCAGGAAAGTGAATGCAACAATAATGATCCGGGGATTACGTGCTGTTTCCGATTTTGAATATGAACTTTCATTAGCACTGATGAATAAAAACTTATGTGAAGATTTGGAAACAGTCTTTTTTGTTCCGGATAACAAATATCTTTATCTTAGTTCAACCATGATCCGGGAAGTGATAGCACTTGGTGGTGATGCCAGTGAATTTATCTCTGAATGCGTTGAAAAAGCACTTAAAGAAAAAATGAAGAAGCAAAAATAATAGAAATTAAGGAGATTAAATAATGAATCACCCCAAAAAGCAAAAACTTAATATCAAGCTTGATGAACAGGTAGGAGAAGGGATATATTCTAATTTCTGCATGATCACAAATTCACCGTCTGAATTCATTCTGGATTTTGGCAGGATTGTACCTGGATTACCAAGCGCAAAGATCTACAGCAGAATAATGACTACTCCCCAGCATGCAAAACAGTTTCTGAAACTGCTTCAGCAAAACATAGATAAATTTGAAGAAAAGCATGGCGAGATCAATCTGCCGGGACAACATGAAGAGAAAGATATTGGTTTTAAGAACTAATTACAAAACTCTTGACGGAAGTTCCGTAAAATAAGTTTTTGATTTTTCTGAAAATATTAGATAAATGTATAGATTAATTAAGGAGACATAATAATGAGGAAT
>CAZSOM010000090.1:0-6464 GCA_964608295.1 uncultured Candidatus Cloacimonadota bacterium | reverse complement strand
CTCCAGGTTCTTTCAGGTGTTTTAGATGGGAAGACTACAGGCATGCCAATCTGTTTATTAGTTTACAACACAGATGCTCAAAGTCAGGATTATGAACACCTGAAAGATCTATTCCGACCCGGGCATGCAGATTTCTCATATTTCAAAAAATTTAAGATCTATGATCATCGCGGTGGTGGCAGAGCTTCCGGCAGAGAAACTATCTCACGCATCGCTGCTTCAGGATTGGTTGATGATTTGTTAACGAATTTCAGAATTAATATATATCCGGTTAAAATTGGTAAATTTGAAGTAAATAACATAGATGATTCCTTCCAAAATGAACTTTCTTGGCATGATGAAACAAATTACGAAAAATTAATTGAGTACCTGAAGAATATCAAAAATGAGGGTAATTCCATTGGTGGGATCGTAGAAGTGAAGATCACTAATATTCCTGTCGGATTGGGTGATCCGGTTTTTGAAAAACTTGATGCTAACCTGGCAAAAGCGATTCTCTCCATTGGTGCAGTGAAAGGAATTGAGTTTGGTGAAGGTTTTAATTTTGCATCCCTGAAAGGTGATTCCGCAAATGATCAAATGAATAAAAGGGGATTTATTACTAACCATAATGGTGGAATATTGGGTGGGATCAGTACAGGCAATGATCTGATTTTCCGTTTTGTGGTTAAACCAACTTCCTCGATCAATATACTTCAAAAGACAATTACAAAAGACAACGAAGAAGTTGAGTTCAGATCTCAGGGAAGACATGACACCTGCATTATTCCACGTATTATCCCCGTAGCTGAAGCCATGATCAAACTGGCTTTGGCAGATGCGGTTAGCCATCAAAAATTGATTTCAAACGAAAATCTGGATTTAGCAGATTATAGAGAAGCGATTGATAAAATTGATGAAGACATTCTAATAGCTTTGAGCAGACGTCAAAAAATATCCGAACTAATCGGCAAATTCAAACAAGAAAATAAACTACCGATAGAGAACGAAAAGCGTGAAGAAGCGCTTCTGTCTAAATTAAAACAAAAAGCCAAAATTTGGGATCTTGATGAAACTCTCATTACAAATATTTGGAAATTAGTAATTTCTGAAAGCAAAAAAAGACAATGATCAACATTTCAATTTTGAAATTAAGATTTTTCCAACTAAATACATTAAAGAGAAAATTGTAATGCTTATCCTTTCAATTCCATTTCTTAATAAAAATTACGTGCAAGAAAAGGCAGATGAATATCCAGCTTATTGGAAAGAATATCGTTTGGATTATGCAGAAGATCTTCGAACGTTTCCAACTGAGATAATTGATGATAAGACGATTCTGACAATCCGCAGTAAAGATGAAAGTGGAATATACCAATTTGATTTGGCTGTTAAAATTGGATTTTATAAAAAGATGATTTCTCAAAAGAACTGTCTTTGTGATCTGGAAATAAATGAAATTAATAATTCTAATATTTCAGAATTACCTTCAGCTAGTTTAATATTATCATATCATGATTTCTCTGTAGAAATAAACTATGTTAAATTAGAAAAAATTATTAATACTTCAAACTCAATTGCTTCAGCCTATTTAAAGATAGCTGTAAATGTTAATAGATATTCAGATCTAATTAAAATCTCAGAATTGATTTCCCAATCCAACAAACCGGTTATCTTTGCCGGCATGGGAAAGTTTGGCAAAATTAGTAGAGTTTTATACAAACATCTTGGTGCTGAATCAACTTTTATTGGTCTTTCAGATAATCCAACTGCTCGAGGACAATTAACACCACATGAAGCTGATAATTTCAAGTTTAATTCAATTACTAATAAGACAAAGATCGGAGGGATAATTGGTGGAGAACAAATTGAGCACTCACTTGGTTTAAAGTATTATAATGATCTTTTCAAACAAAAAAAACTTGATGCTGTTTATCTTCCATTTGTAACTGACAATTTTGAAGATCTCTGGAATTGGATTCATAAAGCTGATCTTGATTTCTATGGTTTTTCCATAACTATGCCTTTTAAGAAAATTTTCGGAGAAAAAAAGCAACTTCCGGCAATCAATTTATTCCTGCCTAAAACTGGTGAAATGTTGAATACAGACCTGATTGCATTTAAGCAGGTAATTGATATTTTACAGATTAAGAAACCCAATTCTATCCTTATATTCGGTAGTGGTGCAACTGCTGAAATTGCCTTATCGGCTTTTGTAGCTTTTGAAAATGTTACTATCTCCAGCAGAAATGAAACTTCCTGCAAAATATTAGCAAAAAATAGTAATAGAGAATTTATTCGTTCAGGATCATTGAAAAACGAAATGTTCAACCTGATAATCAACTGCACACCCATTGGTATGAATGGTGAAGATTTTATGAATGAAACCGGCATCAGTAATTTCAAAAAAGTTATTGATCTTCCCTATCACGACAATGAGACTAAATTGATAGAATATTGCCGGGGAAATTCGATCCCTTTTGTAGATGGAAAAAAGTTCTGGCAATGGCAAGCAGAAAAACAACTAGATGAGTTTTTGAAGGAAATAAACAAATGAGAAAATGTGTCATTTTATTCATAGTCACTATTATCGTTTCATGTAGTTCAAACAAATATTCTCAAAATATTAATAATGTATTTGATTCAGCAGAAAAAAATAAATCCGAACTCAAAAAAGCGATTAATTATTTCCAAGAAAAAGGTGACTCTCTCCAGTTAGATGCAATTCTATTTCTTATTGAAAATCTACCAGAACATTCATTTGTTGAGATTGTACCCTGTGATTCCAATAAAACGGAAATTCCCTGGGATATTTCTAATTATGAGAATTACGAAGAAGCTCGAACAGCTCTGGATAGTATTTCAGAACAGGAAGATAACTTTGACTGGAAAGCAGATCAAAGAATTGATGATCACAAAACGATCACTGCTGAATTCCTGATCAAAAATGTAGAAGATGCCTTTTATGCCTGGCAAAATTTCTCATGGGCAAAAGCGTATTCCTATGAAGTTTTTAAAGAGTTTATCCTGCCATATCGTGGCAGTAATGAGCCACTTCCTGCAAATGCTGGCTGGCGCCAAACATTCATCAATAAATATCCCGAATTAACTAAAAAGATGACTGATATTACTGACCCGCTCGAAGCAGCAACAATCATCAATCTTGAACTTAGAGAATGGTTTAAGTTCGATCCAATTTATTACCTGCATCCTACCGATCAAAGCGTAGATGAGATGCAGCGAACCTGTATGGGACGCTGTGAAGATATGACTAATTTGGCAATAGCAGTGATGAGAGCAAACGGTATTGCCGTAACCAGTGACTACACTCCTCATTGGGCAGACAGTGGAAATAACCACGCCTGGAATGCAATAATTACTCACGATGGAGATGCAATTCCATTCATGGGTTGTGAATCTGATCCAGGCAAATATTCAATCCGCAGTCGGGTTGCTAAAGTTTATCGAAAAACTTTTTCCAAACAATCTGATAATCTTGCTTCCAAACTGAGAGAAGGGGAAAAAGCCCCAGGCTGGTTGAAGAGTGAACATTATACCGACGTCACCGATAAATACACTCAAACAACGGATGTGAAAATAGCAATAAATAGAGAAATCCCAGATTCTATTCGATTTACTTTTTTATGTGTATTCAATTCTGGTGAATGGAGTGCAATTCAGTGGAGTAAACTTGAGAATAGATCAGTAGACTTCAAAAGAATGGGAGTCGATTTATGCTATTTACCGATGATTTTACAGGATGATGAACTTGTTCCTATAGATGTTCCAGTTATTTTGCAGAAAGATGGATCACTAAAGATAATTCGGTCAAATCGTTCCATCCAGGTGATGACTTTATATTCTACAACAAAAAAGAAGATTGCCAACGCAACTGAAGAAAAGCAAATTGTGCACCTGAAAGAAGGAATTGAATATGAGCTGTTTTATTGGGAAGATGAATGGCAATCAATTGGTAAACAAACTGTCACTTCCGAACCATTGATCTTTGTAGATGTTTCGGCAGATCGCTTGTATTGGTTGGTGGAATCAAAATCTAGGAAGGAAGAAAGAATATTTACGTATGAAGATGGAAAACAGATCTGGTGGTAAATTTTTAAAAGGAGCAAAATATGAAATATAATCCAGTAGAACTAATTATAAAAAAGAAAACAGGAATAGAACTTTCGCAGACTGAATTGGAATACTTCGTAAATTCCTATATAAACAATGAAATCCCGGAATACCAAATGTCAGCACTACTTATGGCTATTTACTTCCAGAACATGAAAATTGAAGAGGTGCAGACTCTCACTAAAGTATATATAGAATCTGGTAAACAGATCACTTTTCCAAAATCATATAAAACTGTAGATAAACATTCAACCGGTGGTGTGGGGGACAAAATTACATTGATGTTATCTCCTATCGTGGCAGCTTGTGGTGGCAAGATCCCAATGATCTCAGGTCGTGGTTTGGGTCATACCGGCGGAACTTTAGACAAACTTGAATCTATTCCAGGCTTTCGAACTAATCTCAATGATGAAGAATTCAAAAAGATAATTGAAAAGGTCGGATTTTGTATCATCAGTCAATCGGAAGAACTGGTTCCTGCCGACCGCAGGATCTATGCGCTCAGGGATGTGACCGGAACTGTGGAAAGTCTTCCGCTGATCACTGCCAGCATTATGAGTAAAAAAATAGCTGAAGGTGCTCAAAATCTAGTAATCGACCTAAAGATCGGAACAGGTGCATTCATAAAAGACCTTAAAACCGGTGAACAATTGGCTGAACTTCTGATCAAAACCGGTGAGAAATTCGGGCAGAAAGTTTCGGTTGTTTTCTCCAACATGAATTCTCCATTAGGTGGTTATATTGGGAATGCCCTGGAGATAAAGGAAACAATCGAATACTTGCAGGGAAAGGAAATTCCGGACATCGATATTCTCACCAAAACATTAGCAGTGGAAATGTTATTACTCTCTGAAGTTGCTGCAACAGAAACAGAGGCAATGCAAATGATAGAAGATGTGATAAAAAGTGGTAAAGCACTGCAATGTTTCAAGGATTCCATCGCTGCTCAAGGTGGAAATCCCAAGATTTGTGATGATGTTTCTCTCCTACCTCAAGCTAAATATAAAATTCCGATTATTGCGCAAAAATCTGGATGGATCAAATCCATAAATTCACAGCAGATCGGATATGCTTTAATTGAGATCGATGCTGGCAGAAAAACACTTGATTCAAAATTGGATTACTCTTCCGGTGCATATTTAACTAAGAAGATCGGTGATAAGATCAGCAAAAATGAAACTATTGGACATATCTTCTGCAATAGCGAAAAGCAAGGGAATAGCATCATTCCTAAAATACTAAACAGCTATAAACTGACTGATAAGAAGTTGAAAAAAGAGGAAATGATCCTGAAGATCTTGAAATGATTTTAATATTAAATGTAGGAATTTGGGATTGATTTAGAAGATTGAGCAGTTGTACAATAACTCCCACAAAAAAAGTTATTGTACAACAAAAATACCGTAACTATAGGTTAGTTATAATTGGACGTAGCGTACATATGTTATGGGCAATTATAAGGAATTTTACTAATTGAAAAAAATGGTATTGAAGATGCAAAAAGGAAATGATGATGTTAAATGAGTTGAACTATTCTCGATTTTATAAAATTTATAAAAAATGTACCGAAGATGTAAAAGGATACAAAGAAAATAAAAATGTCTCATTATCTCAAGCACCAATAAATAAACTCCATAATCCTGCAATTTGTGAATTCGAAAGAATAACGAGTGAAAAAGTAAATTGTAGTTTTGATCATTTACTAAAGCATCGAATATCACTTTATTGCAAGTTGTGCAATAAATGTGGAAATAGAGAATAATATAATGAATCAAGCTAAAGATAATTTCTGTTCTTATAATCCACCTAAGAGAAGAAAAACGTACAAAGTGTATGCCGAGAATGTAGGTGAACATAGAGAATGGATAAATTGTTATAATTTACTGTTCTGAGGTAGTAGTTATGATGTCGAAATGTGAATTATGCGGTGAAGACTTTAATAAAACAAAACACCGCTATTGTAATAAATGTTGTAAATCTGTAATAAAGAAATTAAGAGAATCTGATTTTCTCCCTGTCGTAAAAAAAATATACATAAATGAATTTGCTGACAGAAAAACAATTTCAATAATGGTTCTTTCTCATAATCCAATCGAAGATGATTATAGTGAAGATTCATTTTCTTAGATGTTTTATGTTCTTGATTGTTAGCAGAATAAATTGATAATATAATAGAATAAATATTATAACATTTTTCTTAAAGAGATGTGGATTAACGCCGGGTGCGACACTGTAAAAAACTCGCAACAGTATCGAAGCGGAACATCGTTTAAAATTGCGTCCACGGGATCTCGTAAATAGACAACCCTTGACTTTATATTTACTCGTCTTTTATCATCTTGCTAATCGCATCA
>CAZSOM010000089.1:0-6509 GCA_964608295.1 uncultured Candidatus Cloacimonadota bacterium | reverse complement strand
TTCAAGCTGATATCTTCGATCATATCCTGGCTGTGGTTCCTGAATTTGGATTGAAAATTTTCCAATACCCTACAGATTTGGGAATTGGGAAAAAATAGAATTTAATAAATCGTTTTTTAGATTTTCGGATCCAATTTTCAAAATTACAAAACCGGTTATGATTATGAGATGGAAGAAATTATTGACTATTAATCGAGCCCATCAATTGGTAATAATATGAAAATAAAAAGAATACTTACCATATTTTTAATATGTTCGCTCTCGTTTCTTTTTGCTTTAGAAAGTAATGATGTAGAAGAGCAAAACCGCCCAAAGATCGGATTGGTATTGAGTGGTGGTGGAGCTAGAGGAATTGCTCACATTGGTGTACTGAAAGTTCTGGAAGAAGTCGGTATCGAACCGGATTACATCACTGGAACAAGTATGGGTGCTGTGATAGGTGCTTTATACGCAATCGGATACCGCTCAGATCAGTTGGAAAAGATCGTAATGGAACAGGATTGGGAAATTCTTCTTTTAGATAAAATCTTTAGAAAAGATATCTCTATTGAAGAAAAAAAATATGATGAAAGATATATAGGGAAATTACCAATTGTTAATTATAAAATCGTTGTACCGGCAGGGCTGGTAAATGGACAACGAATTTCTAAGCTTTTTACCGATCTTACTATATCTGCTTTGCATATCAATGATTTCAATAAACTTAGAACTCCATTTCGTTGTATTGCGACTGATATAGAAACTGGCGAAGCAGTAGTCATTGATAGTGGATTCTTACCTGAAGCAATGAGAACAAGCATGTCTATTCCTTCGGCATTCACGCCTGTAAAAGCCAATGGAAAACTCCTGGTTGATGGAGGATTATCCAGAAATCTTCCAGCAATAGACGCGATTGAAATGGGAGCTGACATAGTAATTGCTGTTGATGTGAACAGCAAATTATACAAAAAAGAGGAATTACAATCCTTGGTTAAGATAATGGAGCAATCTATAAACTTTCGAGGTCTCGAACGATCAAAAGAACAATATAAACTATGTGATCTCATCATTTTCCCAGAAGTAGAGCATTACGGTTTAGTAGACTTTGATAATTGTGATTCACTTATAACATTAGGTGAAATTGCAGCAAAAAATTCTTATGATGAGTTAAAAGCAATTGCAGAGGAGCAGAAACAATATAATAAACCTGACAAAGGATTGCCGATACTAAAAACAGATGATCTTTTTATAAATAAAATTAATATTAAGGGTTTAAATACTGTATCTAAGAATTTGGTAATAGGAAAATTAAGGTTAAATGAAAACTCATGGATAACTACTAAAGATCTTTCCCAGGCTATTGATAGACTATATGGAAGTCAGTATTTTGAAAGAGTAACTTATCGCTTAACTCTCGCCTCTAAAGGTGTTGATCTTGAAGTGAGAGTTGTTGAACAATACAAACATGTGCTTAATTTTTCATTTCAGTATAACAGTGACACAAAATCAGCAATCCTTTTAAATGAAACTGTACGGAATGGATTAATACAGGGTTCAAAATTAATATGGGATATCAAATTAAGTGAGAATCCTAGTCATGCCATTTCTTATTTTATTCACACCGGCTGGAAACCGGGATTTGGAGTTGGAGTTGAAGCATTATATGATCAATTTGATGTTCCAGTTCCAACCGAAGCAGGAACAGAACATTACAAATATAAAAATATCTCAGGTAAATTCGTTTTACAGACAGTATTTTCCAATAAAGCAGCATTAGGTATAGGAATTGGATATGAATCTAATATCTTTAAATCTATTGATCTGGAGCCATCTTCTGAGTATGTAGCTGATGTCTCAAAGTTTTGTGTGTTTTTTGAATTTGATACTTTAAATAAAACATTATTCCCTCAATATGGGTTAAAACTTTATACTTCTTATAGCTTATATCCTGACTCGAAAAGTGATTTAGATTTATTTCAATTTGATCCATTTAATAGAACGTTGATCAATCTAATTAGATACAAAATGTTTCATAAAAGGCTTTCTATATTCTATGGTTATTCTGCAGGTTTCATTACCAGTGATATCCAATTGATACCACCAAATTACTACATGTATCTAGGTGGCGAGGGATTAATCAGAGATGGGATTATTCCCTTTCTTGGTGAACAGAAGATGTTTCGAGTTGCGGAAAATGCAGCAGCACTTAATTATGGAATTCAATATAAACTTTGGAAGAGTGTTTATCTCATTCCACGTTTGAATATAGGAAAAGTCACTAATGACTACAAAGAAATTTTTAATCTGGATGAACTAATCTTTGGTGTTGGCTTAACAGTAGCACTTGAAACACCATTTGGATCAATAGAATATACTGCTTCAAAAAGTTCTAAGAATGACGAATATCTACAATTTTGGCATATTGGATATAAGTTTTAAAGTTTTCTGAATATTTAGAATAATGATTATCCACAATTTACAGTTTATAAGACAAACAATACTCGTACAATTTTCTATTCTTATATAAGAAGATCATGCTCCACAAAACATATATTGATATCAATGAAAGTAGATTTACTTGAGATAACCACTGATTATTCAGTCTCTACTATTTGTAAGATGTTAGAAGCATCAATTTTAAATATTGTTTTCTGGTTAACTCACTAATTCTATTTCGAAAAATAAACTGTTGCTTTAATGAATGGGAATAAAAGAAAATTTCCTGTATCCTCAGCTAGTGGACGAACTCCGGCAATATCCCAGGCAACTTTTTTTCCTTTAAATCGTAATCCAAACGAAATTAATCCATTAAAATCTTCGTCTATTAAATAATTAGAATTTTCATATTCAATTATTAATGCCGTATTATCGGTAAGGTCGAATTTGCTACCAACCATGAACAAGTATTCCCATTCATCTGCTTCTTTTTCGGTCAAACCAGAAAACCCAAAATGAAAACTGGCTTTCTTCCCGCTTATACTTATAACATTACCAATATTAAATCCTTCAATTTCTGCTGCATAAGCAAACCAAGCAGCAGATTCTAGACTTTCGGTTTTTAAATAGTTTTGTTTAGCACCAATTGAAAATGTTTCCATGAATTCTGTGACAACTGGAAACAGGGTAAAAAAACCAACATGAGTTCGATTTGTTGGTGCAAAAGTAAAGTTTAGGAAGACCAACTCATAATCTGTAAAATAAGTAGTATTATAATTAATGTGATGATCTGTTTCATAAGCTCTCCCGTAATTTGAATTAACATTCTTCTTTTACTTCCTTAAGAATCTCTGTCAAATTATAAGTATAAAATTCCAATAATCGATTAAATAAATTACTAACATATGGTAAGTTGAGAATGATATGCACAACACAAAAAAATCTTTACTATTAATAAGCTCTCCTAAGAGTGGTTTTTATAGAATTTTAGCTGGAGAATAGTTATGGAAGAACTTGGCAAAATAATCGTGATCGGTTCCGGAAATTGGGGAACTACACTGGCAATGATATTTTCCCAACATCATAAAGTATATTTATGGACTATTAATAAGCAGGAAGCTGATAGTATCAATAAAACTCGCGAATCACAATTCTTACCTGATATAAAACTACCGGATAATATTATTGTTGAGAAGAAATTCTCACGACAGATAGATTCAAATGATATTGTTATTATTGCTATTCCTTCTCGTTTTATTGATGATCTCACAAATGAATTTATCGAGCATAAAACAGAAGAATTTATAATTGTTAATGCTTCGAAAGGTGTAGAGCATAAAACCCTGAAAACAGTTTGGGAAACTGTGATGGCAAAATTACCAAAGGTGCAGTTTGCTAACCTGGCAGGACCAACCATAGCCCGTGAAATTGCCGAAGGTATTCCAGCAAAAGCAATACTTGCTGCACGTGATGTTGCACTATTATTCCTGTTACAGAACAAACTGGAAAATGATCTTCTAAAATTTGAATTCAGTAGAGACATAAAAGGTGTTGAACTTGCTTCTGCTTTGAAAGGACTCATTGCAATTGCTGTGGGAATGGCTGATGGACTGGGATTCAAGACTAATATATTCGGATTGATCATTACTTACGGCATGAATGAATTTGTAACGATTATGAAATTCCTGGGAGTTTATCATAAAACTGCCTATGGAATTGCTGGAATTGGTGACCTGATCACAACCTGTATTTCCGAGAACAGTCGAAATAGAAAGTTTGGCAAATTGCTGGCTCAAGGCTATTCTACTGGAGAAGCCTTGAAAGAAGTAGGAATGGTTGTGGAAGGTGTTTCCATGGCAAAAACAATCAATAAACTTGCTAAGTTCAATCTTTCCATTCCACTCATTTCTTGTGTAACTCGTATAATTTTTGAAGACGTTAAAGACGTTCGCAAAGAGATGCTGGATACCTTGAATTCGATTTCTGGATAGATTAATAATCAAATAGCAATATACTCTCCGTTTGTGTCATCCTGTCTTTAACGAAGGACGGAGAAAAGATAAAAACATAAAAATCTTGGAGAATTAAATTATGATCGCACGCTATATCGCAGTATTTCTGTATGCAGCAATGGTAATTATCATTGGAGTTAAAGGCTCACGCAAGACAAAATCATTTGATGACCTTACTCTTGGTGGCGGAAAGGTCGGACCATGGATGACAGCTTTCAGCTATGGAACTGCTTATTTTTCAGCAGTACTTTTCATTGGTTTTGCCGGTAAGATAGGTTGGGCATTTGGTCTTTCAGGACTTTGGATAGCTTTAGGAAATACTGTTATCGGAACTCTGGGTGTGTGGCTGCTGCTGGGGCACAAAGTAAAGCAGGAAGCAATTGCTTATGATGTCCACACCATGCCGGAACTTCTGGAAGCACGCTATAAAAGCCCTTTCCTGAAAATTTTCACTTCTGCAGCAATTTTCATCTTTTTCATTCCCTACACAGCAGCAGTTTTCATGGGACTCAGTTATTTGTTTGAATTCACCTTTAATATGCCATATACTTATGTGCTTCTGTTCATGGGAGTTTTCACAGGAATTTACTTGGTTTTGGGTGGCTACAAATCTATGGCAATGATCGACGTGATCTTTGGTATAATCATGACAGTTGGTGTGATAATCCTGCTCGTCAGCACAGTTCATAAAGGTGGTGGATTACCAAATATATTTGCTGCCCTACAAGCAATAAACCCAAAGCTGACAGCACCAGTTGGACCTCCCGGGATAATTCCCTTACTTTCGCTGATAATGCTTACCAGTATTGCACCCTTTGCCATGCCGCAGCTTTTGCAAAAATTCTATGCGATCAAAGATGAAAGGTCAATTAAGATCGGTACTTATGCCTCGACTGTGTTTGCCTTGCTTGTGGCAGGAATTGCTTATTTTATTGGTGCTTTGACTAGAGTTTTCTTAAACCCTGCCAATAGTCCTGCTGCTTTCACTGAAAACGGCAAACCAATCTTCGATGCTTTAATGCCGGAAATGCTTATGACAGTTGTTCCTTCTGCTCTCACAGTTGTTATATTATTGCTCATCTTAGCAGCTTCCATGTCCACTCTGGCTTCCTTGGTTCTTATCTCCAGTACTTCCATTACCAAAGATATCTATAAAGGTTTCATCAATAAAAATGCTGATGACAAAAAACTGACTTCACTGGTTCGTATTGGAAGCATATTTTTCATTCTGCTTTCCATGATCCTGGCTTTCTTAAAACCGGCTGTGATCGTAACGATCCTTTCAATTTCCTGGGGAGCGATTGCTGCTGTTTTCCTGGGTCCATTCATTTGGGGAATATTCAATAAAAAAGTAAATCGACTGGGAGCAATTGCCGGTTCTGTTGGAGGATTGGGAATTTGCCTTGTCCTATTCCTGGTTTGGGGAGCAAAGATGGTTCCTCAGGCTGCCAGTGTTGGTATGATAGCTTCTTTAGTTTTAGTTCCAGTTTTTAGTTTGTTTGGGAAGAAAGATTAGCAATGTAAATAGAGTTTAAATAGAAATGATCTCATTAATGCTAAGTATAATCATGTCGGTTGCAATCGCCAACTTACTGCCTTATTTCAAAAAAGATAAAAAGATAAAAATTCTATATATTTTCCTGGGAAATTATTTTTTAGCTTCAATTTTCAGTTTTATTGATAAAGGCAGTCCACTTTCAGAAGCTGGAAATTTTGAGATCATCACAGGTTCATTAACAGGAATCCTTTTCTTTGCAACGTTCCTGATTTATCAGTATAATATTTCCAAAAATGGTGTCTCTTTAAGTGTTGGAGCAATGCGATTTTCAGTAGTAATCCCCATCATCATGGCTTTATTAATATTTGGTGAACCTGTTTTTTTACTTAATATTTTCGGAATTATTTTGGTGTTACTGGCTTTCACTTTTTTAATAGATACAAAATCTTTTCATAGCATTTTCTGGTTGGGACTACTTTTTCTGGGAACTGGTATTGCAGACTCCATTATGAAATTATATGAACAGTACGGTTTGGAATCTACTCGTCCTTTTATGATCTATATTTTCGGTTCTGCCATGATCT
>CAZSOM010000088.1:0-6564 GCA_964608295.1 uncultured Candidatus Cloacimonadota bacterium | reverse complement strand
TTAAAATACAATGAAATCGACATATATAAATTCCAAAAGGGATTTTCACTAACAGCCTTTCCAAATAATCAACTTGGCACGTATAATGTACAAACGAACAAAGAGATAGACTACAATAAAAAATTAGTAAAATTAACTGCAGTGTTAAATGGGATTGAACTTCATCCACCAATTTATGTTACTCTTAAAAATTTCCATAAGCAGGCTTTTTATGGATATTTTAAAAGAGAATTACTCATCAAATGTAAAGAACTCCTTGTTGATGAAGATCGTGAGCAGGGAGAAGGATTAATTCCAGAAATTGTAATTAAATTACCCAAAATGGCTCTACCAAAATCTGTCAGGAGGTTTCTGGGTGAAAAAGCCGGTAGATTGAATCTAAATGGTAGCCAAAGATTAACCTTTGCTGGTAAAAGAACTCGTCGTGATGAAGCAGGAGATGAAAATGACAGTAGCATAAAATTCACTCCTGAAATGAGGCAAGATCTTAGCTTACGACTCCGAGGTACAATTGGTGAGAAGATTCATGTAAATGTGAACCATCAATCTACTTCTGATGACAATGTAGTTCCTACGCCAACGGAAATGAACATCAACTATGAAGGTGACGAAGATGAGATAGTTACAGCAATTGATGGTGGTAATATTTCACTTTCTTTATCCGGATCTAAATTCATAAGTTATAGCGCTTCATCCGAAGGTCTTTTTGGAATTAAAACTCAAATGAAAGCTGGTAATTTACGGGTTACATCCATTCTGGGCAAAGATGAAGCTCAGAAGAGTACTCAAACCTGGAATGGTAATGCTCAAGCAGATTCTACTGTTTTTGGAAGTAATGCCTTTGTGCCGATGACTCACTATTTCATTGAGCAGCCTTCTGCCCTTTATGAACTATATGGTGATGCTTCCGATGGTGTCGAAGGTGTGGATTATCCCTTGGGTTGGAAGGACAATGCTATTAAAATCTTAGATGGTAAATGGGTGCTATCTCCAAATGGATACAATTTACTTCCTGATCCGAATGAAGACATAACTGTATTTCTCGATGATGGCTCTGCCAATAATAACACGTTAACCATTGGGGGTGTTAACTATATCGATCCAACTGTAGATTATCATTTTGATATTCTAACAGAAGGGATAGACTATCAAATTAATTATGATACCGGCTATATTATCATGACCTTACCTCAAGGAGTGAATAAAATTTATTCTATCGGAATCGCTTATACTCGTAATGACGGGATCGTGGTTGGAAATAGCTCCATCTCTCCTGTTGAAGTAAAGATGCTGCGTATTAACAATCAGAGTGTAACTGATGAGAATTATTGGGACTTACGTGTAAGAAATATTTATAATCTTGGAATGCAGAACATTAAAAGTGATGGCTTCGAAATGAATGTATATACATTACCTGCCGATAGTCCATTACCAGATCCCAATGCTCCGGATTCTGTTACAACTGCTTCAATTCAAACATTAAATGATTACTTGAGATTAGATAGCAATAATGACCTGAAAATCAATGGTGAAGATGCGGCTATAAACCTAGATGCCGGTTACATATATTTTCCTTTTATTAAACCTTTTTATGCGCTAAATGATGCAATTATTTATAATGAAGAAAATGTAGCTTCGAATGAAATTGATAATTTTATTTCTGTTAAAGGAAAGATCGGTAGAGATCAAATATCGCTTGGACAGATGAGCATTCTTCCAGGGAGTGTTGTCATTAAAATCGGATCTGACAAAAGGAAATTACTAGAAAATATAGACTATATAGTAGATTATGATTTCGGAAATATCACATTTCTCACAAATGAAGCAAAAGATCCAGAAACTGCCATTTTTATCGATTATCAGTTTAAACCACTTTTTGCGATGGATAATAAAACAATACTTGGATTAAGGGCTGATATGGATTTTAATGATAATTTCAAGATGGGAGGAATTTTTGTCTATCAATCCGAAAAAGTGAAGGAAGATAGACCAAAAATAGGGAATGAAAATAGAAGTATTATTTTAGCTGATATCGACGGAGAAATAAACTATGAATTACCTTTTGTAACAAAATTCATAGATTGGCTTCCACTTATAAAAACAGATACCAGATCATCTGTCTCGCTATCTGCTGAAGCAGCAATGAGTCTTCTACGTATCTATGGAAGTGATAAACAGCATGATAAAAAAGAGGCATATCTCGATGATATGGAAAGTACAATGGAATTGTATCCTCTCGGAATAACCAGGAGTACCTGGTCGTTTGCCAGTAGACCAGCAGAAGAATCTGGAAACCTGGTTGATTTTGGTAAAGCTCATATAAATTATTACAATCCCAACGATGTATACGCCAGAGATGTTTATGATCCTAATTCTTTAACTGAAAAAGAGGAGAGAGAGAAAGTCTCTTTGTTGGCATGCAAAATTAAACCACCTGAACTTGGAATACCTGGTATAAATATGAAATATTGGGCAGGCGTGATGAAATATATTGGTAACGAAATTGATTTTTCAAAGAAGAAATATATAGAGGTTTTGGCAAAAGTAGATACACTCAATTATAATACAGAGTCTCATCCTGTAATTATGCATATAGATCTGGGAATTATGAACGAAGATTTCTATCGACCGGGAGAAAATGAAGATCCGGACAAAGAAGATGGCTTGGTAGAAGCTGATGGAAAATTGGATGGTGGAGAAGATGTAGGTTTAGACAGAATTCCAAACGGAGACCCTGGTGATGATCCTGATGATGATTTTGATAATGATGAAATAGTAATAAACGGTGCTGAAGAATACCCAAATATAAATGGAACAGAAGGTAATAAAAAACTTGATTCAGAAGATTTAAATGATAATGGCAATCTTGATGAAGACAATATTTACTTTGAATATTCGATTAGCTTGAATGATGGTGAAGAATTTATGGAGGGAGAATTTAATGGCTGGAGATTATTCCGAATTCCTCTTCATAATCCTGATAATTACAGGATCATAACGGATAATATAAGTAAAGTTCCCAATATTAAAAAGATCAGTTTATCTCGTATCTGGTTTGAAGTTGAAGATAGTACAAGAGTTCGCATTGTAAATCTTGATATAGTGGGTAATAAATGGGAAGAGGGATTTATAAAGAATGAAGATGGAACAGTGTATACCGATGATCCTGAAATTATGCAGGTGGGTACATTGGATAACCAGACCGGTCAGCATTACACACCTGCCCAACATACGGTTATTGAAAAGAGTGGTGAAGCAACACTTGAACAATCACTAATTATTGATTACCATGATCTGGAAAGCAGGAAGTATGGTTTAGTAACTCAAGAGTTTATAGATTCGTATAATCTTCTTGCCTATAATAAAATTCGTTATTGGGTATTTGCTGAGAAATCGAAAGAGGGCTATTCTCCGGTAGAACAAGATTCCTTAATAATTCGTCTTGGTGCAGATTCGGTGAATTATTATGAGATCAAAAAACCACTTGATCTTCAAGAGTATGAAACTGTTATGAATGAAGATGGCTGGGAAGAGATCGAGATAAAATTTTCTGACCTTACTCAATTAAAAAACTTTGAAATCCAGGATGAAGTAAGCTCTTATCTTGGAGATATAAAACTCTCAAAAGTTGGTAATCCAAGTCTTTCCGATATTAGAGAGATGTCTTTAGGATTGGAAGCATCCAATCAATTCTCTGGAAGGATCTATTTTGATGATATTAGGGTTGCTGATCCTTATGAAGACTTAGGATTTGCTACAAGTGCTAATTTTTCAACTGTCTTTGCAGATTTGGCTACGTTTAGTGTTAACCTGGAACATCTATCCGAAAATTTCCAATCATCTGCAAGAAGAACAACAAATGTTTCGTATATTCAACAATCAAGTTTGGGTATAAATAACAGGATTAACATGAATAAATTTCTGCCTGATGATTGGGGATTTAATATTCCCTTAAACTTTGCCAGAACACAATCAATTGGAATCTCGCGATTCAAATCCGGATCTGATATTCTTCGCAAAGACCTTCTTGACGAAGAAAAAGAACGGGAAACCAGTAAAAATTTATCTTATCGCGCAGATCTTTCAGTAAGTCAAACCAAAA
This sequence comes from uncultured Candidatus Cloacimonadota bacterium, assembly GCA_964608295.1. Classification (GTDB taxonomy): domain Bacteria; phylum Cloacimonadota; class Cloacimonadia; order Cloacimonadales; family TCS61; genus Tenebribacter. Next base: position 2,462 of record CAZSOM010000088.1, on the reverse strand, counting down.
CCCCAAAAAGTAAAATACTAGCTTATACAATTAAAAATACGACTATTAATGGAAATATTGAGAAAAGTTTTGTTACAAACGCTAATCGGGCAGACACGACAACTACTTATTCACTTAAACATATTTATAATTTTACAGTCCCTAAAGACGAAGTAGATATTGGATTATTCGCAAATTATAAATTTCACTTTTTCCCACATTCGATTTCAAATACTTTAATTTTTAGAAGCACCGAACCTTCAGCTTGGACTTGGGATACATACACAGATTCGATCCCGCATTGGGCTCCAAGTACAAACTCTTATAATACTCGCACCTTTGAGACTATTTCAGGATTTGATTATGATCTTTTTAGTGACATCTCAACTTCTTATGATCTGACAACCAGGCGTGATCTTATGCTGAAAAACTACTGGCAAGGTTACAATATCGGTGAGGAGAAAGAGCGAAGTCAAGATATTGCTTTTAGTTTTGAACCTAAGTACCTTGAAAGTGTATTCAGTTTCGATGTAGATGCATCTGCTGCTTACGATGACGATCACATAAAATCAGGGACTCAAGACACACTTTATTATAGAGGTAGTGTTAATCGTAGTATTGGCGGTAATTTTACTTTTAAGAATCAGGATATGTTAAGCGATCTAGCAAACTGGCTTGATGATAAATTCTCAAAAACTGTTGAAAGGGAAGTACCACCGGAGCAGGAAGATAATAAACAAGAAAAAGAACAGAAGGAAGTTATAGAACCTGAAGAAGAAAAGGAACAATATGGTGAAAAAGAACCACCTAAAGAGCCTGATACAACAGGAAGTAAAGAAGAAGGTTCTTCTCCAAAAGAACCGGATAAAGAAGGTGGAGAAGAGAAACCAGATCTTAATAATCAGGCTAATCAACCTACAATGCCCGAAAGGAAAAGTAATCTTTTTGCCTCTATTGTTAGCTATATCAGCGGATTAAGTAATATAAGTGTCTCTTATAGTAATAACTACCGTACAACCTATGATGATAGATTCGATCGTCCGGATTTTCTTTACCAATTAGGGTTACCACATATTCTTGATGAAGAAGAGATCATTTTGAGAACAGTTAGCGATAATTATTCAACCTCAGCTAGTTTCCCAATCATTAGAAATTTATCAACAAGTGTTGGATATTCAAAAGAAATTGTTAGGACATTCAGAAATTATAATAGCGAGAAAAGATCTACAACATTCCCTAATGTGTCACTAACTCTCACTGAATTTGAAAAACTTATTCATGCAGATAATGTGCTTACAAGTTCAAGACTTACAAGCGGTTATGTCTATTCTGAAATATTGGATGGTGATATTGATTTTACTGAAGCTGATACAGAACAGAAACGGGTTAGTTTTACGCCACTAATTTCCTGGAACGGAAATTGGATTCATAATATCACAAGTAATTTTGCTCTCAATTACTCAAAAACGGAAAATTTCACAGATCGTGGAGAGTATAATGATATACGACGTACTACAACTCAATCTATGAATGGTGGTTTTTCCTGGTCTTTTTCCGATCCTAAGGGTGTTAGAATATTGTTTTTCAAACGAACAAACATGAAAAATGAATTCACGATGGATGTAGATTTTAGTTTAGAAATGACCAAAGCAACAAGTAAAGGACTGAACGAGGAATTAACAGAAATCAATAAAGCAACTTATGATGTTACGCCTGGAGCTTCCTATAAATTTAGTAAAAGTATCACAGCTGGTCTTACCAGTCAGTATGAATCAACTAAAGATAAGAAGAGAAATTCATCCTCGTCAATGTTCCGCCTTAGTATTTGGCTAGAAATTATTTTTTAAAACCTTATTAACAAAAGTTACAACCATTTTACTTGACATCAAAATATTCCATTACTTATAAAGTAAATTATTAAGGAGTAACTGATGGTATCTAAAGCGCAGAAATTCAGGTTAGGCATTTTTATTACCATAATATCTATTTTAATGATCATGTTCCTAATTATGGTTGCCGGAACAAAGATTATGGAAAAACGAGATCTGTATAATATTCGATATAAAGATTCATCAGTAACAGGTCTACAAGTAGGAGGACCAGTAAAATATCGAGGTATTGGAATCGGAAGAGTTGATGATATTACCATTGATGTCGAGAATATTGCCGATATCATAGTAATCATTAGTATTAAATCTGATACACCTATCAAGGCTGACATGAAAGCTTCCTTGATCCCGATCGGCATTACAGGTATGGTTGAGGTTGAAATATCAGGTGGAACACAAGAAGCAGAGCTTTTAGAACCAGGTTCATTCATCCATTCAGGACTATCTACTTTTGAAAGTATTTCTGGTAAAGCTGAAGTTTTAGCTAATAAATTTGAAATACTTCTTAATAATTTGAACAATATAACAAGCGAAGAAAACACAAGCAGATTAAATAACATTATTGCAAATGTTGATACAATCATTGATGCAAAT
>CAZSOM010000087.1:0-6583 GCA_964608295.1 uncultured Candidatus Cloacimonadota bacterium | reverse complement strand
TTGTAACCTGGCGGATAACGGCTTTATTCCTATATGGATACACAAATCATGTACTTCAAATCAGGAAATGACTTTAGATCAAACAAAGCTCCTATTTATTCACTTATCCACGTTAGAGGACATCTTGTTTCAAGCGCAAAATCAGAATCCTTAACTTCTACATAATATTGACCCTCTGCTTGATCGTTTGCGAGAATCGCATCCAGTTCTCCAGAAAGATTACTCAATCTTCCCCAATAACATGTATCAACAAAAGTTTCAAATCCTGCTTCCCCCTGATATAACCCAGGATTAATATCTCGCCCAACAATGTATGTTCCTGGTTCAAGAGTATCGCTCATTTCTAGCAATGGTGCATACTCCAATAACATAATTTCGCATCTTGTCTCAAATGCAAAGTCTGTCTCCATAACTTCCACATAATAATTTCCTGTGGCTTGGTCATTTGCAAGAATAGCGTCCAATTCGCCAGTGAGATCACTCAATCTTCCCCAATAGCATGTGTCTACAAATGTGTCGAATCCTGCAACACCCCAATAAATACCAGGTTGGATGTCCTTACCAACAATATGTGTACCTGCTTTTACTAATCCTTCTGTATCAGGCATTTCTGTTGGGGTAGTATCACCGTTATCGGTATTAGTTGTTTCAGTTGCAGTCGAAGTTGTGTTTCCGGAATTTGAATTGTTCATCGGAGTAATAGTTGCATTCTCAATAAAAACAGTTGTTCCTAGAATATCGGACACATTGCTGATTTCACCAGAAAATATAATATTTTGACCTTTGTTTAAAGATAATGCAACTTCCTCGGAAACTTTAATGTGAACCTCTGAACTCAGGTTAGATCTATCCATTTCAACATATACAGAAAAGCCTCCGAGAGCTTCTCTTTCATCTACATCATTAATTTCACCTTCCCAATTTTCGACAAAATTCCCTATCAAAGATTCGGCATAATTATTTCTCTGAGCATCTGTCATACCGTCAACAGTGTCTAATATTTCTTTCATCGAAGGTGCATAGACAACCGAATTCTGGTTGCCGGTATTACTAGAGCTTACTTCGTTTTGATCTGTCGAGCCTGGTATAAATATCACAAGCAAAAAAAAGAGAACAACTATTACACCAACAACGATTAGACACCCTTTTAAGATGCCTCCTTTTTTCTTTGCATCAGTTTTTGTAGGAACAAGTTCCTTGTTACAAAAACGACAAACAATTGCCTCTTCTTTTATTGTTTCAGCACAAAATGGACATTGTTTTGTTTGGTCAGACATTTAATATTCTCCTAAAGTTTCCAGGTTCTGGAATATCAATTTATGTCACAATTATAGGGCGTTCTTGATTATTTCTGCCTTGAATTTTAATTAGCAGTAAAATAAAAGGCGGTTATACCCCAACGTCACGTAGTAAGGGGATTATAATGAGGGCATGGATACAAAAATCATTAAACGGATTATTATCGGGGTTATCGTTTTGGTTATCACTGAATTTCTTCTTCCGGTCGGCACCGTTATTTTCACCGGAGGTGAAACCATGAATGCGTTGGGTATGTGTTCCGTTGGTGATTTGAGATGCGTCTTTTTGATTGCGTCTTTTATAGCAGTTGCGACTATTGTTTTAGCGGCGGTAATTTCCGGAATTTTCTATGTTATTAGCAAAGTTATTTTTTCTATCAGATGGAAAAAACGCATAACGCAAAATGACAATATTAGCGATAAGCCATATATTACTGCAACAATTGAGAATAGAGAAAATAAATCGCTGAGATTTTATTGCGTCCTGAAATCAATTCAGATCAATGGAAAAATAGATGCAGAATTGAAAAAACGTGTTACAGAACATACCCCCCGCATTTCCTGGTCTGGAGGATCAGATGAGGATATTGGTGTAAAACTTATAGATAGCGAAGGACAGGGAATACTAAATATTGTTTCTGTAACTATTAGAGGGTTGACTGTTGAAACGGCAAAAGGAGAGCGATATATTGGAAAGAAAGACGATACTTTTAAATTTAATTTAGTTTTATATAAGGAGATTGGTAAGAATAATTTTGCCAGAATCCCTTTTAGTATTATGTTTGAGGGTTATTTTGATATCGCCTCGGAGAGTATACAAAAAGAACTAAAATCGGCATTGAGCTGGGATGCTGCAGTTGAATATAAAATTCGGTCAATTGGTGAGAAATAATGGTAAGCAAAAAGAATAAAACGACTAATAAAAAAATACCCCCCAAAGAAAGTCCCTTGACGAGAGAAGATTTCCTAAAAACTCTTCATAAAGTTACGAAGCCAAAGTCGAGCGACCAAGAAAAGTCAAAAACATCGGCTGATCATCGTCCCGATGATTATAACGAAACGCATACTCATTGATGTAGTGCTGTAGATATTTAACGGAACAATGATGATAAACGCCTCTAAAATCGTTCGAGCCAAGAGTGTTGTAGACTGGGTACTCGTCAGTGTAAATCTGCGCTCCCTGCTCAGCTTCTTCGGAGATAATCGGGAACAAAGTCACTCTCTTGGTATTGGGTACTGTGTGAGCTTCAACGCATCCGGTTTCTCTTTCAACAATACCGACAACGGCGGTTTTATTCTCTGCCTCACGTCCTCGCTTGCCTTAGCTCTTCCCGCCGAAATAAGATTCATCAACTTCAACTTCCCCACTTATCGGATCAATATCTTCCGAAAGCATCATGCGGATCTGCTTGCACATTCTCCAGGCCGTTTTGTAAGTAACTCCCGTCTCTCGCTCAATCTGCTTGGCAGAAATACCACCTCTGGTTTGAGCCATCAAGTAGATAGCATAGAACCAGGTCGTAAGCGATGTTCTGGATTTGTGAAAGATTGTGTCAGCCGTTGGGGAAATCTGGTGTCCGCAATGTTCGCATCCATAAACTTTCCGGTCTTTGATGCGGTAGTACTTGGCTTCCCGTCCGCAGCTCTTGCACTCGTTTTTTTCAGGCCAGCGCCTATGCCGAAGCCAATCAAGACAAACATCATTAGTTGGGAAGTCGTTCAAAAATTGTTTGAGTGTGTATTTATCCATGACTACAGTATAACGGGCGTTCTACGTGTTGTCAAGGTATAATTACCAAATAAAATAATAGTGCAAGCCTTTAATCATCATAGAAAGGTTTGCACTTTTAGACTATTTGCTTGTGATAACTACATTTTTCTCAAACTATTGACTTTACAAATTCTAATAATTTGTCCCTGAAAAATGGCGAATATGCACAGTACCCTTATCTCTGAATAATCTCTATTATCACATTGGTAATCCCGAGCAACTTCTCCAAGAAAATACCAATTACCCCCGATAACATAATAAATACAAATGGCAATATTCCTCTTGTCCAGAAATATTCAGGGCCAAGTATTGTGCCCGACATTAAAGGTATATAACTGCCTTTTTTGGGATTGCCAAGCGTATATTTTACTTCGCCCTCAATCATATAAGACTCATCATCAAATTTACAATAAATCGAATCATTGGGTAATTCCTTGTTTTTTTCAAGAAGGCGTGATTTGCCACTACCGGGAAGCGTCTCATAAATATCTAATTCATTTAATTGCTTCTTGCCAACTTCTGTAACTTTTATTGAGAACTTAATCTTATCGTCAACACTATATGGAAAGCTAACCATAAAAGGAATCCGATTACGCCATCCTAGCGGGCGCACTTTATAATATGTACCAAACCAATCTCCATTGTGAAATCTAGCCACTGGGAGTCTCCTCAATATTTTATACATCAGCACACCCCCTCGTTAATATATTGAGGAACGCACCTTTGTTGATTTGCTCACATTGTAAATTATTACGTGACGTTAAGATATAATTGTCATTTTTTATTTTGTTTGATTAAATCCTCCAATTACTCTAATATTGTATGTTTGAGTATTTGTATCAATAAGAACTGTAGTGAATTTAATTTTTCTTCCATCTTCTAATAAGAGTTCTAAGTTATTTTTGCTGATCGGGAAAAATCTGCCATCAACTACTTGTAAAGTACCACTCATACTCTTAGTTCCAGGAATATCACTCGTATCGTCATGAGTACTAGAAACGATGAAATTCCGTACATTATCAATGTGGTAATTAACATGAGATATATCATAATTGTTCTCAAGAACGATGCCATTACCATCTAATGTGGATATAAGTTTCTCGTATTTTTTAGTCATATAAAATCCTTTGATTATGATAAATGGACTTATCGCAATAAAGATGATTATTTGATTTCATTCCAATGTTGAATTACGAAATCTGAAATACCGCTTGGTTTATACGTGGGATAAATATTAAGAAATTCGTTTTTTGCAGAATGAAATGAATCAACAGGTAATAAGTTTTGCCTTTTGGAAAAATATAACAATCCCAAGGTAGGGCTGCGAGAAACACCTTGATTACAGTGAACTAATACTTTTTTATTATTGATCCAGGAATCAATAAAATCTAATATTTTAATAAACGTATGAACACCACTCCACTTGTAAAGATAAGCAGGTCCATCCACCCAATTAAGAGATAAACGATTATTTTCTTCCCAAATTATATAGTTTGGATGGTCTTTACTAGGTTTATTTGTGGTTCTGTTCCATCCGAATATTTGGTAGTGTATTGTTTGAGTTGCATGTACAAAAGCATCATCTGCAAGAGAAAAACTACGAAGATCTCTTAAATTCCCGATGTGTAATTTTTTTGTTATTTCAATCATGGTTGGTTTATATAAATAGTTTTATCATTAGAAATTGAGTCAATTGACTAAATACGAACACCATGATTTCGGAGAACATCAACAATATTCTTTGACCCATCAATAATTTTCTTTGATATATTTAGAGCTTTTCTTTCAGTTGTGTGCTCTTGTAAAATAGGCCAGGCAATGTCAAAAAATATTTCTGGAGATAATTTTGAGATTTGAGAAATGCTATCAACATTTTCGTGGAGGAGTAATTCACTCAAATCGTGTTTTGTTCCTTCAATTAATCTTGATTGTTCTCTGTTAAGTTTTGCAAAGGAAGCCCAATTTACAAGTGCTAAAATATCTTTTGATTTAACCATCTCCCCAAGTTGGCCTTTCAAGGCTTTGTAATTTTGGCCGGTTTGTTGATGAACAATAAATGTGTTAAACTCGCGATTAAACTTTCGATTTCTTACATCGTGTGAGATTGCACCTTTGCTTATTAAGAAAGCTATATACTTGTAAGAAAATGGTTCTGCCAAAGAAGCAATGTCTTCGGGTAAATTATTTAGAAATACTTGACGAGCAGTTTTAACTTCAGGAATTATTGCTGTGTCTATGTATGTTTTCACATTATATTCATTGATACCTGGAAGACTCATTAGGGGTATTAAGAATAGATTTATACGTTCAAAAGGTCTAACAGATCCAGGTATTTTCTTTAGAGTAGAACCAAATGGAAGCATTTCTTTGGTATCTATCTGTTCAAATACCCGAGAGAGCCCTTCAGAACTTTTTATTATACAAAGATAATCTTCAGTAAGTTTTAAATGGTTTTTGACACGAGAACGATATATTTCTGAATGCTCAAGGAAAGAAACAACCACCTGCCTTAGTTCATCTAGTTCAGATTGGGTTTGTTCACCTTCAAACTTAAATTTCTGTAATTGAGATTGGAGTCTGATATTTGCAGTTTTTTCGCGAAGATAATCGACAATATTACCAGATATCAATTGTAATACTGGAAAAAGAATGATTATAGGAAGAAGGAAATATATTGGGAGGCTTCTAATTTCGTCGACGAAAAGGGCAGAGATTAGTACGCCTATGTTAATTATGTAGCTAAGAACAAGTTTGAGTGTTTTTGATCTCTTTGACATATTGGATCCCAATTAGTAATGAATAGAAGATAAGAATTATCTCATGTGATCAACCGTGATGGAAAATGAGTGTCATCTTGTTCATTTATCATTAAAGAGCTCGTTTCTATTTAATGAAAGTTTTATAACATGAGCTCCATTGCCCCTATTTGTATCCCTGTCCCACAATATTCCAATTAAGGTATGTAATGAAAATCTAATATCTAATTTAATCTTATTGTAGAAATCGTCGAAAGTATTATTTAGTAAAAAGTGTACTCTTTTATTTTCGCCGGTATAAGAAATTATTTTTTCATACCCATCATGATCAGTATACAGGTTCGCATCAATCAATGATGAAAAAATAATTATGACTAATATATTCTCGTCTTCTAGCATAAAAGATTCTAATAAGGATGGATCTTTTGGGAATTCTAATAAAGAAACTTTTTCGTATAAACCCATACTTATTGATAGGAGTTGCTGTAGATTTCGGTCAACTTCCCAAATGAAATATTTCTCATATTGCTTTAATAAGGCAACATAATCAATCCCATCAACAAAAGTTCCTTCAATCTTGTTACCTTTTAAATAATATTGATCGAGAGTCTCTTTGGAAAGTTTGTTTTCATGGTTATTATAGTTTCCAACTTTCATTTTCATATCCAATCGTGGAGGATTAAATATTATTGAACTATGCTTGCGATAACTAATCTTATCTCAACCAGAACTACAACATTATTCTAAACAATAAGCGG
>CAZSOM010000086.1:0-6613 GCA_964608295.1 uncultured Candidatus Cloacimonadota bacterium | reverse complement strand
GTTTTTATGATTATTGGTATAATTTTTAAATTACGTTATTGGTATGGTATTGATTGGGTTGTGTTGATTGCCGTATCCATATTTATAACTCAAATTTTTTCAATTATTTACCTCCTGTTTAAAGATGCTTTATTTGATGGTAGAAGTGTTGGTAAAAGAGTTTTTAATCTTCAAGTAATCAACAATGATAAGAAACCTTGCTCAATAGTAAAATCTTTCCTTAGAAATATTATTTTAATTATTCCTTTTTTATCTATTGTTGAATTAATTTTAATAATAGTAAATAAAGATGGGAAAAGACTAGGAGATAAACTTGCAAAAACACAAGTAATTTCTAATTCATCAAAATCAGCAACAGAAAAAAGAAGAGATTACTCATTTTTGTTTCTTTCTGTAATTTTTGGTTTATTAATTTTGTTTTATGTTATTCTTGGAGTTGTTGGCTCAATCTCATATGAAGCAAAATTTGATAATTATGTTTATTTAACTCCTACTGAAAAATTATCAGAACAAGATTTATTAGAATTAAAAATTGTGATTGAAAATAGATTAAGTAGCTATGGTTATCCAATATTGGAGTCATATATTGAAAATAATCAAATTGTCTTTAGAACTCCAGATCTTTATAGAATCAATATCGCTATAATCAAAACTACCTAAGATATCGAATTTGATCTTATCAACTGTTGGATTTAAGCCACTCCCGGTTTTATTCATTTGTATTCTAAAGAAAGCATTGTTAGTTGAACCAGGAGAAAAACCTGTACCGGCATTATAATCACCACCTGAAATTTCAATTAAGTCATCATCATCATAAGTAATGCCAGCATTTAAATCACTTGCTGCAGTATTCTGGACAAAATCTTGGTATTCAATTTTTACCGTATATATGGCATCATCAACAAGAGTGTTACCTCCGGTATCTAAACTTACACCGTTTGATCCGCTTAGATTACCACCATTTATAGATAAAGTTATATCCGTTCCAGAAGTTTCACTATCAACTACTAAAACGTGAGGTGATTCAGTATCAACTGTTCCGCCAGTACGAGTAAAAGTCAATTTCACGGAACCTGCATACGCAGTTTCAGGTTGATCATATTGAACTGTGAAATTTTGTGGAATAGTTGAATTAGCCGTTGGTAACTCCAGAGTTAGTGCTTCGGTTGAAGTGTCAACAACATAATCTAGTCTTGTAAAATAGCCAGTTGGAGCGGATGTTATATCCACATCAGATTCAATCACTGAACTATAATTATAAGAACCTCTCCAATTTTCCTCCAATCCAAAATATATTGTAATATAAAGTATATTTACAGGGATTCCTGTTGAAGGAATTGTAAAATCGCAAGTAAAAATAGTACTATTTGCTCCATTTCCTAAAAAATTAACTGTAGCACTAGGTCCATAAGAAGCTCCGGTGTAACTACTATTTGGAGTTTGCGACCAATAAGTAATATATAATTCGCCAAGAGTGGTTGAACTAGAATCACCATTGAAAACATTGCTTAATGCGTAAGAAGTTGTAATATTTGAAGCAGTGCCACTTACGTAAACTGTTTCACCGGCTCGTATATCATTAGTCCCAGAACCACCACCACTTGTATTTGACATTCCAACAGTTGCAACGGTTGCAACACCAAACGCCAAAGAGCTAAAAATTAAAATTGTAAAAAATGCTAACAAATATTTTTTCATACTCCCTCCTTCTTCGTAGAAGTTTTTGTCATTTAGTATTCTATTAAATAGATGTTTATTTTTTTGTAATTTAATTGTCAAACAAAAAACTAAATTTTTAATATACATTTTATTCCTAGATTTCTTTTGTAAACTTAACTAATTTGTATAAATGAGAATTCATAGAAATTTGAAATAGAATATTAAATTGATAGATTAACTGATAATCCTATTTCATAAAGATTGTATTCTTTATCTGTTTCTACGTTTGAGTATGGTGATCCTGTATCTCTAAACTTAAAATTATAAAAATACTTAACTGATATCGGTTTTAATATGTTATGTTTCACATATGTGTCAATAGCAACTGTTTTATCTTCTCTTCCGTAATGATATTCATCAATTTCAGTTTGAGTTTGAAAAAAAGTATGTTCATACTTTACTTTAAATCCAAAAGGAATAGTACTTGAATTAATAGAGAGAATGTTTGGAAAATCAATGGAGATATCGAATACATCAATTTTACTAGATGCATCTTTGATTATTGAAATTAATTCAGGTTCGTCAAAAGCATCAGTTGCTTTTGCGTTTGAGATCTTATAAGAATAATTAGTATTAATTCTAATCCAATCATTGGGAATAATTTTAATACTAATTCCATTTTCAAAGTTCTCAACATCATATTCCGTAAAAAATTCATTATAAAAAAGTTGAGAAAACCCAAATTTATAATTCAAATGAATTTTATCGTTCAGAGAATAATTTAATTTCCCAATATAACTATTCTTACTATAAGTAAAATCACGAAAAATTAGTTCTTCATCAAGTACGCTATCATATCGATTTACATAAATTTCAGGATAAAAATTATAATAAATTCCAAAATTAATTTTTTTACTGAGATATTGCTTTAGAGTAAATCCAATATTGAAATTATCCAATAAATCATTCTTAAGAAATTTACTGTACTTAATAGTAAATCTATTTATTTGTGTATGTCCTGCTAGAATTCGATGCTTTAGGTTCAGTCCAACTTTTGCTGATGTGATAAGATCATCTGATGTTTCCAAATGAAATTTATCAGTTTCATTTCCACTTTCAAATCTGTCGAGATCAGACTGTGATAATTTTAAAACATTTTTTTTGTACGTAGTCTCAAAAGTAATATCCGAATAAAAGTTAGAATTCTGTGCTGCTAACAAGCCAGTGATACTTATTATCAGAAATATTAAATTCTTTTTCATTGTTTACCTATCTCAACTGAAGCCTTGTTAATATAAAATCTAAAAATAAGATCTTTGTTTTCATCTCTATCTTCAATAGAAATGTGGTGTATTCCATCTGATAGTTTTATGATGTTAACATCACCTGTAGAGGGAATAACATCCGTTTCATTCTTAATCCAGTTTTTCTTAGATTTATAAGCTTTCTCGGTAAACTCTGCAAAAAATTCTCGATTATCAAATACTCGATACCGATAACCAGAGTTATTTATATAATTTGTGTCAAACAACATTCTACTTATGATCTTCAATACAATTGGTCCTTCTAAAGTTAGTTGAATTTTATTAGACTTAGGAGTGTAGTAGGTATATTCTTTTTCATCAAGAACTAGGATTTTTTCATCTCCATAAAAGTTCGGACTAAATCTGATGTAGTCAATTTCCTTATTAGAGGTAATGATATTATCACCAGAAATTTTAAAGACAAGTTCTTTATTGACCATGTTTGTGATTGTCAATGTAGATCTTTGTTCATCAATCTTTCTAGCAAATTTATTATAACTGGAAATACTTTCCCCAGTTACACCTCTGCTGGTTTCACTTAATTTTGCAGTTTTATTTATGACTCTTTTTTCATTACCAAATTGAACCTGATATTGATATTCTACTAATGAACCACTATTGATTATCGAGCGTGAATATATGTTTAAAGTATCAATATTAATAAGTTCACATGAAATACTCTTGGTAGGTTTGAGAATAAAATATGTATATATCTTACTGTTTCTTCTGTTATAGATCAGAAATTCCTCAGGTTTTGAATTAAATCTTATATCAGCTGCTAAAACTGATAGAGATATTCCAGATAAAGACAGTAATAATATTATTTTTTTCATGTTAAACATTGATCTCATCATCTTTTAATTTAAGTTCTTTATGGTCAAAAAAGATAACAATTAGTATCAGAATCAACAAGATAACAAAAGCAATTGTCGCAATTGTAAGATTATATTTTTCATCCTCAAACATGCTGCCATTTCCTGGTTCTGGAAGTGGATCAGGGGCAATTGGTAATAATTTATCTTCCGCCAGTTTTGTAATGTCTAATAAGTGGATTACAGGTACACCCTCATCTGCAAAAAGTAACATTGTTCCCTTGATTGGTGTATTTGTCAAAGTGAGATAGCGATGGAATCCTGGATCGATTAACCTTCCATTCGTAGTTGCACCAATACTGGAAAGACCACCTCCAATATTTACATAAAGAGCAATATCATTTTGTCCTGTAGATCTATAAATTTCCATTTTTTTAAGAATGTTCTGCTCAAGTGTTTCTTCTTGAATTAATTGAACATTATTCTTATTAATATTGTTAATAATGAGTCCACGTCCGTTTTTATTCAGTCCTCTTCCAAGATCACGCCCACCACCAATTGAAGCAGCTACACTTTTAGAATCAAAAATGCTTTTTTGGATAAAAAAATCTTCCATATCGAGCCATGTGAAATTAGGATCTGTAGCCCCAAACATAGAAGCTCCAACCGATGAAATGATGATGAGATCCAATCCCAAAACTTTTGCCGCACTTAATACAGCAATGTTTAATGCGGGGAAGGATCCTGTACAACTCACTGCGATCTTATCACCTTTTTTTAGATTCGCTTCTTTGAACATATCCACAATAACAGCAGCAAAATTCGGATTTAAACTAGTTAGTTTTGAAGTTAAATCTCCTCGATCTGTTACTATCGGAGATTGTTTATCACCGATCATAGCTGTTCGATTAGGGTCATTGACTTCATCTATATAAATTCCTTCAGAATTTCTAAATTCTTTGATAGCCAATTCTGCATTTTTCATCAATTCAGATGCAGCTAATTTTTCTTCAAAATATTCTTCACTTACAAAAACTCGTGAACTATCTACCCAAATAAATAATGCCATAGCTATAAGCATTAATGAAATTAAACTTAAATTTGATTTTGCACTGGGAATAAACATGATTCTCCTATCCTACTATTTCTCCACCAAATATTAATATTAACAAGAAACGCACTATCACAGCCGCCACAACCATAACAGAAAGTGTTTTAACAATACCTTGTTTCTCCATCGCATTAGCAATAAGTCCTGGAATAATAAACCCGATCACGTTGACTGTGTAATCTGATGAAAGATTGGCAAATATACCATAATACCTAGCCATCCAACCAATAATGAAACCTAGAAGAACAGTAATAACCATTCGTCTTACCAAGAATTTTAACAATGATAAATACGATAGCACTAATAGATAATGTTGCTAAAATTGTGATGGGTTGATGTAGATGCATCGCAACATAACCGGCAACTACAATACCACCTGCAGCTGCGCCAAAAGTCTCAAGAAAAAACAAGCTGACTAAAACCCCTAAACCAATTGCTACTTCAAACATTTTTATTCCTTTTCTTAAAATAATCTACAATAATTCCGCCGTTTCCACCGATATTGCCAATACCTATAACTAGAATCTCTTCTGCGGATAATTTTACTGTATAATTTGACAATTCCTCACCCGAAACCCAACCGCAATTAGTAATTTTTTTCTTATCCAAATTGTTGCTCATTGCATAGGAATAGATTGTATTAGTTTGCTCTCCAACCAAATATACATGATCATATTCTACTTCTTTGAGCATATGGATAAGCTGTTTAGAGCGGAAGATCCTATCAGCTCTTGTACTTAAAACAATAGCTACAGCATGAGTTTTGGAGAAAGGTTCTTTTACTGAATTGATTACAAATTCTGTAGATTCAGGATCGTTAGCGGCAAAGGCGTGAACAAATTGGAGTTCTTTATCATTATAAACATGTTTATATATTTCCATTGCTCCAATATCAGGCAAGGTGCTGTACATCCCATCAAGAGCTGTTTTTTTATCTATACCAAAGTGTTCACATACAGCTAAAGAAAGACCAACATTTTCTTTATGCTCAATATAAGAAAATCCCTGCATATCTTCATTTGAAATACCTGAATCTTGGGATTGAATTACTTCGCAGTGAACTTTATTTGCTTCTTTCTGGAGAATCGGAAATACTTTTTTCTCAGCAGTGAACAAAACACCATGCTTAGGAATTGTATTACAGAGGGAACGTGTAACATTTTTAAGACCTGGCCCCATCACATCAAGATGATCTAATCGGGAATTTGTGATAACACCAATATTTGATTGCACGATCTCATGTTCTGTAACCCATTGATATTCCGGAGTAACAGCCATACACTCAAGAACAAGTATATCAATTTTTCTTTTTGCTGCAAATTTCATGATCTTGATCTGCTCTTTAATGTTTGCACCATGATGTCTAATAATAGGTGTTTCGCTACCATTATTATAAATTAGAGCAGGAGCAGAACCAGTTGTCTTAGCAATCGTCTTCTTCCCACCTGCACGTAATCCAGCAGCAATGAGACGAGTCACACTAGATTTACCCCTGGTTCCATTTATATGAATAATTACAGGGATTTTTTTTCTGCTGATTTTACACTTCTGGAATTCATAAATTCCATAGATAAGCAATAGCAGTAAACCAATTATCAAACCATGCATATTATTCTATAGTAATTTCCCCATTAGTTATTTCTAAATCATCAAAATTAGAAATTGTTTCGCCATTTTCGTCCAACATCTGAACGTTTTCAAAACTTAAACTACTGCTACCTGCTTGT
>CAZSOM010000085.1:0-6637 GCA_964608295.1 uncultured Candidatus Cloacimonadota bacterium | reverse complement strand
AAAGTAATACAACTTTTGCTGACTCTACTCTTGTGCAGGATCAGTATTATATCTTCAAGATCGCTACGATCTTCAACAATGGTACACACATTATCGATGATATAGAATTCAAAACAGCACAATGGGAAGCACCCTCAAATATAACAGCAAATGGATTAAGCGATACAGATGTGAAATTAATGTGGGATGACAATTCTGATTCGGAGGAATATTTCAAAATATACTTCTATGACAGTACTGCAAGAAGCTTGATAGATTCATTCACGGTTAATGCAGATATTACAGAAAGAGTAGTAACAGATTTAGATCCAACAGAAACATACAGCTTCACAGTTAAAGCTATTAATCAATGGGAAGAGGATACAGAATTACCAATCCCAGAATATTTTGATATGACAGATTTCGTCTTTTATCCACCTTCAAATCTTACTTGCAATCAAAATTCTGATATGAGTATTGAACTAAGTTGGATAGACAATTCAACTCTTGAAACAGGTTTTGCAATTGAACTAAAAATTAACGGAGGAGATTTTATTGAGATCGCTGAAATCGATGAAGCCAATTTGGAAACTTACTCTGATATTGATACATTAGCTTATGAAATTGGAGATATACTAACCTATCGTGTTCGAGCGTTTAATAATTATGAAAATTTGGAATATACTGGTTTTTCTAATGAATGTACTTTAATTGTCACAGAACTTCCAGAATTTATCGTTATCGGAACAGGTATGGAAGAATGGAATTACCCATTTCACACTTACTATCATGACGCAAGAACTCAAACTCTCTATCTTCAATCTGAAATTCAAAATAGTGGTAATATAACTAGAATTGCATACAATGTATCTGAGCTACCAGGTCAAACTATGAATAATTTTGTCGTTCGACTAAAACATACTCAAAGCTCTTATTTCTCAAATTCATCTTATGATAATTATGGTTACATAATTTGTTATATAGAAGATTTAACAATATCTGAAAATGGGTGGGTGGAAATCGAATTTACTACTCCTTTTTATTATAATGGAATAGATAATTTAATCATTGATGTTTCATTCGATAATGATTCATGGACCTCAGACGGAGCATGTTATGCCACAAACACTTCAATCTCACGAAGCATCATCATGTATACTGATAGCGTGTTAGGTGATCCATTGTATTGGAATGATGGTGATTTAAGTGATTTAATACCAAATATTAGATTATATTTTAACTAGGAGCAGAAAAATGAAAAAAATAATAATGATAACAGCACTTGCACTTTTACTGTTCAGTATAGCAAATGCTCAAACGCAATCGTTTCGGAGTATGGCTTTGGGCAAAATTATCGATGATGATCTGGACCTTGTAAACGATCCGATCGAACTGAAATTTGTAGAAGGAAGCAGATTATACACAAACTTGAGTAATTTATTGAACTCAAATGAAGAGATACTTGCAAATAATAGTAGTAACACATTTTTAATTGGATATTCTACAAAAAATCCTTTTATGGATAATTTATGGAATTCTGTTTTTATCGAATTTCAGAAAACAAAAATACCACATTCTGTTTGGATTGATTCTGACTTAGATGGGAAGGATGATATTTCAGGAGTTGGTTTATTAAGTGATGAATTCATAGGTTATTTTGATATTAATGGAGATGGATTATATGATATCCTAGAACAAATATCTCAAGAGCGATCAGATTATGATAAAATAAATCAGGTTGAATTTGCCTTAAATAATACTTATGATACTGGTAATTTTGTCATCGGTGCGAAAATCCATTACAGCTCATACTCATCTGATGATGATATCACTTATGATATGAATTACACATATCATCAAATTGAAGAAGATTACAATGATTTTATCTTTAACGAACTTGATGATTCAAATGATCATTATCTGAATTCATTTTTAGATTTTCAAGCTTCTATACTTTTACCGGATTTCAGAGGATATGAAGTACGTGGTGATTTTAAATTCATGAACCAGAGTTATTCTTCTGACAAACAAATTAATGATCATTATAGAGAAGATTACTTCGATCCTGATATTCCAATTCTTGAGGATTTCAATATTAATGAGAGTGTAAATAAAAACATAACAGAACATCCGGGAAATGCATTTACTCTTGGTACTTCAATGAGAAAGACTTTTGCAAAAGCTGCTCAAAGAAAAAATGACGGTTATTGGAAGATCGGTGGTGGCATTACATTTGGCTCTTACGATTATTCAGATCTGGATGAAATAACACAAACTTATACAGAAAAATACTTTGATGGGCTGGATATTCTTTTTACAGATTATCTTGAAACTGATACTGAAAATGCACTAATACAGGATAACGGAACTCAAAAAACAACTCAACTCCAAGTTATGGGAAAGTTGAATTATCCTTTCAATGAAAAAGTCTATTTTGGTTTGGGATTCAACTATAATTATCAAATCATAATAAGAGAAACCGATTTTGAAGAAAGTTTTGAGAATATCTATGATTACGAAATCCTTGATGAAGAACCTACTGCTGCTGATTACATAGTTACTGAATCGTATTCAATAACTGCAGACCGAACTTTTGAACAATACACTTCTAATTTTTCTGTTCCCGTTGGAATAGAATACAAATTCACTAATAATAATAAATGGGATTTGCGCTTTGGAAGCATTTTCAATTCAAACTGCTCTACAGTTAATGATGCTAAAGAGATCAAGGATACAACTCCTGTTACTACTGAAACAATCTATGGTGACGACACAGTTGATGTTATGATAGAAGATAACACCTATGATTCTACAAGTGAACATACTAACAGTACTAATAGTTTAACAAACTACTATTATGGTCTAGGATTCCGACCTACAGATAATCTCCAAATTGATCTTCTGGGATTTTTGGGAGGTTATGAAGAGGACATGCTCGATGCTGATTTCTATAAGCAGCTCAGGTTATCTTTCACACTAAAATTCTAATTAGTTTACTTTACATAAAAGCATCTGATGTGTGTCAGATGCTTTTTTTCTTGTCATATATTATGTATTCAAGAACTTTACTGTAATTAAAGGAGGAGTAAATGAAGTACTTGTTCTACATTTTAGTAATATTGTTATTATTTGGGTGCAATGCTAATAACAAATCTGAAGGAGGTATAAATCCATTACCCAATTTTGATGCCTTTTGGGATTATAATCATCCAGATTCTACAGAAATTGTTTTCACCGAGATATTGCAGGGAGCAACCAATTCTTCCGAAAGTTCTTATAATGTCGAATATCACGCTGAACTTCTTACTCAGATAGCTCGTACCCAAGGTTTACAAGGTAATTTCACTCAAGCTCACGCCACTCTTGATTCTGTGAAAAACATGCTGACTGATAACATGAAAATTGCCAATGTAAGGTATTTACTGGAACGTGGGAGAATCTTTAATTCATCTGGTGAATGGGAAGTTTCTAAACCAATTTTCCTGAAAGCTTATGAATTTGGAGTACAAAATGGACTTGATGTTTACACACTAGATGCAGCTCATATGATGGGTATTGTGGAACCACCAGATAAACAGCTGGAATGGAGTTTAAAAGCATTAAAGATAGCTGAAGGAACTTCTGATAAAAACTGCAAAAACTGGTTAGGTCCGCTTTACAACAATATCGGTTGGATTTATCATGATCTAACTCAGTATGACCAGGCTCTTAGTAATTTCCAAAAAGGATATGACTGGAGAATGGAAGTTAGTGATGAAAACGGAGCTAGAATTGCAAAATGGACAATTGGCAGATGCCTTCGTTCACTCAAACAAAATGACAAAGCTTTAAAATTGCAGAAAGAGATAGCCTCTGAAATTGAAGAAATGAATTTACCAAAAGACGGATATGTCTTTGAAGAATTAGCTGAATTGTATTTACTGAATGGTGAAACAGATTTAGCAAAGATAAATTTTAAACAGGCCTATGAAGAATTATCAAAAGATATTTGGCTGGTTAAAAATGATCCTGGAAGATTAAATAGATTAAAAGAATTAGGAAATTAAAATATAAAAAGGTGCTAGTATTATAATGAAAACGATAAATAAAATAATCAAAGAAAATTTAACAAAAGAGAACGACGAAATGAAGAGCAAAGTCAGAGAATTTAATGCAATAAAAATTTTCTTAGGTATTATTGCACTTGCGATTATTGTAATTATATTGCGTGAATTAAAATCAATCTTCATCCCTCTTACATTTGCGATATTTCTCTCATTTATGTTCCAACCGCTAAATAGATTTCTTGATAAAAAGAAAATCCCTGTTTTTGTGAATATCTTGATTATAGTAATTATCATTCTAATTCTATTTACGGTTTTAGGAACAATCGTATATACAAGTGTATCTACTTTCGTGACGGACTTTCCAAAATATGAGGAGCAGATCACAAAAATGGTCTCAGGGTTGATCACTAGATTTGAGATACCAATGGAGCAAGTTACGTTCTATTTGCAAAATAAGGTGAACTGGCTGCAGATGGCTGATAAGTTATCACTCTCGAAGATCGTTTCCGGTACAATGGGTAACTTCATAGATTTCTTTATTAAACTTTTACTTACAGTAGCATTTATGGTCTTTATAATTTTAGAAAGAACAAGAATGTTTAATAGAGTTGAGAAAGTTGTTTCAGAAGATGAAGCTGTCCATTTTGGATACGTTTTGCATGATATAGAGAAACAAGTTAAAACATATGTTGTAAACAAAACATTTATTAGTGCAATCACAGGATTTATCGGAATGTTTTTCGTCGCAATTTATGGAATTGATTTTGTTGTAATGTCCGGTTTAATGATTTTTATCTTGAACTACATTCCGAATATTGGATCCATAGTTGCTTCAGCCTTCCCAATATTAATCTGTTTTATCCAATATGGATTAAGCTGGCAGCTTATAGCTATTTCAATTTCTCTTATTTCTACTCAAATGATTGTTGGTAATTTTGTGGAGCCGAAGGTGATGGGAACAGGATTAAAATTATCCCCACTTTTCGTTCTTATCTCTTTGATCTTCTGGTATTGGGTTTGGGGTCCGGTAGGAATGATATTTGCAGTTCCAATAACTTCTACACTAAATCTCATCCTGAAAGAAATTCCTTCCATGAAAGTTGTTTCTGCTTTGATCAGCTCTGATTAATCTATGCCAATTACAATTAATGAGATCATCGCAGGAAGTATAGCAGCAAAATCAAAACTGAAAATTTATGATAGAATAATTTCTATTAACAGTAATAGAATTAATGATTTTCTCGATCTTCAGTTTTATACTGCAGATGATGATTTAATAATAATCTATTTAGATCAATCCGGTAGTGAATGCACTTTAGAACTTCATCAAGATTGGGAGACTCCGCTTGGTATTATACCCCAAGAGCATAAATGCCGAACATGCACAAATGACTGTATCTTTTGCTTTGTTGATCAAATGCCTAATAATTTAAGAAGCACACTTTACATTAAAGATGATGATTATCGTTTTTCATTTGTTTTTGGAAATTTTATAACTCTCACAAATCTATCTGATAACGATATCACCCGAATGATTGAACAAAAACTGAATCCAGTTTACATTTCTGTCCACACAACAAATCCAACTCTGCACAAGAAAATGCTTCGCTACAAACATGATTTCAATATAATTGAAAAGTTGAAATTCCTCAGTAAAAATGGAATTGAATTTCATTCACAAATTGTCATAATACCAGGTTGGAATGATGGTCAAGAACTTGAAAATTCCTTAATTGATCTTACTTCACCGGAAATAAATGCTTTATCAATCGGAATCGTTCCGGTGGGTTTAACAAAATTCCGCAGTTCATTAACACAATTATCTCCTGTCAATTCAACTCAAGCTGCTCAGATCTTGAAAATATCTTCGAAATTCCAACGAACTTATTGTTCTGATGAAATCTATCTACTGGCAAATGAGGAAATTCCTTCAGAAGAATTCTATGACGATTATCCTCAACTTGAGAACGGAATCGGAATGATCCGACTGTTACTTGAAAATTGGCAATTAAATAAAGAAGAGTTCATTTCCATTCTTCGTTCGAAAAGTGAACAAATCGTTTTTATAACTGGTAAGCTTGCTTTCTCAACAATTTCACAAATATCGAAAGAAATTAACGAAGAAATCAGTAGCAAATCGCGAGTTGTTGAAATCACGAACTATGCATTTGGGGAAAATGTTACAGTTGCAGGATTGCTTAATGCATCAGATATTCTTGATCAGATTGTTTTACAAAAGGATGAAATACCTGCTTTCAGCAGTAATATGTTTAATGATAATGATCTCACGATTGATGGCATGAGTAAAGATAAATTGAAGCAAATATTGGAGATCCAATTATAGATTATTGATGAAGAATTTGAGAGTTGGGAATTTCTTCATTCGTAATTGCAGTATTTTGATTTATTTATTCCACTTGACAGAAAATATAAGATTAAAATCTATTTATAAAGATATTTTATATATAAAAGGAATATAGGTATGGTTAAGAAACAAATTCTAGTTGTTGAAGACGAAACAGTAGTAGCTGAAGATATTAAGAAAATTTTAGAAAGTTATGATTATGAGGTTCCTGAAGTAATTGCAACTGGCAAAGCTGCGATAAAAACGA
>CAZSOM010000084.1:0-6638 GCA_964608295.1 uncultured Candidatus Cloacimonadota bacterium | reverse complement strand
CATCAGATATATGGAACATTTTTTTTTGGTACGGAATCTTACAGTAAGAATGATGTTGATTACTTTATTGAAAACAGTGATATTCACAAAGAACTGATGAGCAATCACGCAAAAGGAAATGAGATCGCACTATTAGCTTCAATAAATTCTGGAAAGCAAGATATTCTTTATAAACAAAAAAATAAGTTAACAAAAATTACTGGTGAAGAATTCATGGGAGTAAGGCATAAACAGTTTAATTATGATCCCAGAATTACACATGAATTTCACAAAAAAAATGGATTTGTATATAACTCATCGATCGGGTTTCACAAGAAAAACGGTTTTTTGAATGGATTGGCTTTTCCTTATTATCATTATGACTCATATAATAAAAAAAATCAGAATAATTTTGGACAACATTCATTAGAATTGCCAATAATTTTTTATGATGAGCATTTAAAACTATCTCGTTCAAGTACGATTTCTTCTGAAAGTGCTCATGGAACGGTAGATCACTTGATAGATTCAATTGAATCTACGAATGGATTTATCTCTTTTAACTTTTCAATTTCAAATTTCAACGAAATCTCTTATAACACACAACTCCTTGATTATACCATGAAACAAATTAAATCAAAGAATGCTTTCGTTACTTCATTTATAGAAATGGCACAGTGGTGGAAAAAAAGAGAAGGTATTGAGATCTCAGAAAGCGAAGATCGATTTTATTTATACTTCCCATCAAAAACAGATAAATTTTCTATAAGTTTATTCGGTAATTTTGAAATTGTTCAAGTTAATCATGAAGATGCCGAAGTTAAAGATAATACTATTTATTTCAAAAACATCAAATTGGATTCTAAGATTGAAGTAATTCTACGAAAAAGATCAGAGCCAGGGGAAGAGATATGAAAAAATTGTTATTAATTGCATATTTCTATCCACCTTTGGGTGGTCCTGGTGTTCAGCGTCCATCAAAGTTAGTAAAATATCTTGATAATCTTGGCGTCTTAACGGATGTAATAACCGTAAAAAATATCGTTTTTCACTCAACTGATGACAATCTGTTAAGGGAGGATAAAGCTCATAGAATCATTCGGGTTAAATCCTCTGATCCTATGTCAATTCTAAGGAAGTTTACAAAACCAAAAGTTAATGCAACAGTGTATTTTAAAACACCAGAGAAATTTAAAAGAATTATCAGGAATATCTTCCCGATAGATGATAAAATAGGTTGGTTGCCATTCGTGTTAATGGCTGGTAAGAAGCTGATCTATAAGAATAAATATGACAGTATTATGGCAACAATGGGACCGTATACAAGCGGAGTTGCAGCATATAAATTGTCAAAAAAGTATAATTTACCATTGCTTATAGATTATCGAGATCATTGGACTTTAAACCCATACATTATTTATTTTTCAAAGTTTCATAAATTACTTTCGGAAAAATGGGAGAAGAAGATCTTAGATTTTGCAACAGCAATAACAGTTGTTAGTGAAAAGATGAAAAATGAACTGATATCCAAATTTGGCAGTGAGCTTGCAAGTAAGATTGAAGTTATGTATAATGGATGGGATGAAGAAGATTTCTCAAATACAATTGTGCATAAAAAAGAAAGATTAAGAATAAAATATATCGGGAATTTTTATGGGCATCGGACACCAAAATATTTTATTAAAGCTTTGGAGCTATTAAATTCCAGGAATCAGCTTCCTGAAAATATTCTTATCGAATTTACTGGTAATTATTATTCAGAAACAATAGAATATATTTCTAATTCAAAGGTTTATCATTTTATAAAGATTAAACCTCAAGTTGAGCATAAAGATGCGATTAAGTCACTAATGAACTGTGATGCTTTATTATTATTCATTGCATCTCATAAAGGGAATGGTGTATTAACGGGTAAATTGTTTGAATACATACGAAGTGGAAAGGAAATACTGGCAATGGTTCCACCAAATGGTGAAGCTGCACAGATTCTAAGACAAAATCAACATAATATGATCTGTGAGATGGAAAATGTTGAAATGATAGCACAGAATTTTTTAAATCTATTAGAGACTTTAAAAACAGGAAATTGTAGACGTCAAATTCCCATTGACTATAACAGAGAGAATCAAACAAAGAAATTCCTCCATTTCGTAGAAAACAAGCTTAAAACACAAATTACTAGAAAAAAAATAGTCCATATTCAATTATTACCATTACTTTCAGGTGCTCAAAATGTTATGTTGAAAATACTAGAGTCTTTGGATCGGGATAAATATGAGATTTACGTAATATCCAAACCAGGTGGACCTTTAGTTAATAAAGTCAAAGAATTAGGATATAAACACGTTCCAGTAAGTTCTTTTAGACGTAATATCTCATTTATGGATATCATTGCATTCATAAAATTATACAAAATAATTAAGAAGTATAAATTTGATATTGTACATACACATTCTTCAAAATCAGGATTCCTTGGAAGATTCGCAGCACGAATTGCAGGTGTTCATAAAATCATCCATACGGTTCATGGATTTCCTTTTCATTATGCACAACCTAAACTCGTTAGATTTTTTTATCAATTCTTAGAGAAAATTGTTTCTCCATTTTGTGATAAAGTAATTTTTGTTAATGATTATGAACGAGAGCTTGCTATAGACTATAAAATTATAAAACCTGAAAACGCATTAACAATTTATAATGGAATTGACATAAAAAGGATTAAATTGGCACAGCGTTCAAATAAAAATGATAATTTTGTTGTGGGTAGTGTTTTAAGATTTGAAAAGATTAAAAATATTATTAATACTGTCAAAGTAGCAATTAGAGTATGTAAGAGTAATGATAGATTTATATTCCATTTTATAGGAGATGGAAAGCTACTAGAAGATTGTAGAAAAATGATATTAGAGGCAGGATTGGAGAAGAGAATAATTTTACCAGGATGGAAAGAAAATATTAACGATTTATTAGCTGATTTTGATGTATTTCTTCTTTATTCAATTGCTGAGGGATTATCCATCTCAATCTTGGAAGCTATGTCTATGAGTTTACCAATAATTGCTTCAGATGTAAAAGGAAATAATGAACTCGTTTCTGATTCAAATGGTGTTCTTGTGCCAATTAATGATATTGACAGATTAACTGCAGTTTTATTATCTCTTCCAGATAATTTGAATCAGTTAAAAAAGTGGGGAACAAATTCCTTTAAGATAGTAGAAGAGAAATTTAATTTATTAAATTTCATAAGGAAATACAATGATATTTATGAAGAGGAAAGATAACTATATATGTACATATATCATATCCTAGTTTTGTTGAGCTCATTCATAGTTACTTATCTATTAGTTCCAGTAAACATAATCTTTTCAACAAAAAGTAACATAGTAGATCAACCACATCAAAGAAAGATCCATACTGTTACAACTCCTATTGCAGGAGGAATCTCATTAGGTGTACCGATAGTATTAATACAATTATCAATATACTTCACTTTTCCTGAGTATGGACATCAATTGCTTTATCTATCAATAGGTGGTTCATTAATGCTTTTGCTAGGCTTTTTGGATGATAAGTTTAAAATTACTGCATACAAAAAACTTGGATTACAAATAATAATAATCACTTTGATTTATCTCTTTGGCTTCAACATCCAATTATTAACAAATCCATTTGGACAGACAATTTCTTTGGGTTATTTCTCATATCCCATAACTGTGTTATGGTTTTTACTGGTCGTCAACGCATTTAACCTAATAGATGGTATGGATGGGTTAGCATCAGGAATTGCCTTGATAGTAGCCATAGTTTTATTTGCAGTTGGTTTTGTGAAATCTAATACAATTATCATGTTTTCTTCGTTGGCATTGATCGGTTCAAACCTGGCTTTTCTAAAATATAATTTTTATCCTGCAAAAATATTCATGGGTGATACGGGAAGTCTTTTTTTAGGATTTAATCTCGCTGCGATCTCAATAATTGGAGAAGCAAAATTCAAAGGGATTACATCTATGACGTTACTAGTTCCAATAATTGCTCTCTTCATTCCAATTTTGGATACACTTTTTGCTATATTTCGACGTGTGAATAAGAAAAAACATATATTCAAAGCTGATAAAGAACATATTCACCATAGACTTCACGAAATTGGTTTATCTCAAAAATATATTGCTTTGATTAGTTATTTTGTGACATTACTGTTTGGCCTTATAGCTTTTGGATTTTCATTTTCATCAAAAAAAATATTACTTTCAATTTTATTATTTTTATTATTCATACTATTAATTGTAGCCTATAATATATTTAAAAAGGAATTTAAAAAATGAAACAAAAAATAGTTTTTATGATAATCATTATTGCTACAAGTTTATTTTCACTCAAAAATTGGGATGTATATACAAACACAACGCATACTTTTGATGTTTTTGAAACAGACAATATAATGTATATTGCAACCTGGGGCGGTCTAGTGAGATACGATCTTGTTAGTAACACATTTGATAAAACATTAACTACTATCGATGGATTAGGTAGCAGCGATATTAGAACACTAGATTATTTAGCAAATTCAAATCAACTTTTGATCGGAACTGCAGGAAATGGTATTGATAGAATTAGCAATTCTGGATTATTAACTCCACTAACTGAATTGTTAGGATTACAATCGAATTCAATCAATAAAATTACGCATAATGATTCTCTGATTTTTGTTGCTACAAAATCAGGGGTGAGTTGTTTCAAAGATAATCCGGATTTTCCATTTCCACTATTACTCAGAAACTTAAATACTGATAATGGATTATCGGCTAATGATATTACTTCGATGCAATTAACACAGAGTGGTTATCTTTATTTAGGAAGTGCAGCAGGTCTAGATTATATACAGATAGATTCATTGGATGTGATTACATCATGGCATCATTTAAATATTAGTAATTCAATTATACCCAGTAATAATGTTACATCAATTGCAATCAGGAATGATAAAGCCGTTATTGGAACTGATGATGGTATCTATATTTCAGAAAATATTCTAGATCCTGCTCAAGCAACAGTTATAGAAGAAGGATCTAGTATATATCCTGTTTACGTAGATGGTTCATCAAACTTGTGGTATAGTTACGGTATCTGGAATTCAGAAAGATTGATCCTAACAGATACTATGCAAATTGCCGTTACCAGAATTTCTAATGATGGCGTTATAAAGACTTGGAATAAAGACGAACATGGTTTGACAACATCAAAGATAAAAGAGTTCAAAGAAATTAACGATCAGATGTCTATCTGTACATGGGGAGAGGGTTTGTATCTTCTTTCAGGAGAAGAATGGGAAACAAATATAAAAGCAAATTGCATTTCTGCTAACTTAATTACAGATATAGAGATAGATCAAGATGATGATCTTTGGGTAGCATCAGGTTATTGGGGATTGGAACAGTTAGGCAGAGGAACAAAAGGTGTAAGTAGATTCGATGGGAATTATTGGAATAGCTATACTTCGGAGAAGTATCCTGGATTAAGGAATAACAATGTTTTTGATATTGCTATTGATAGTAGCAATAGAAAATGGTTCTCCTGTTGGCAGTTAATAACTCCTGGTAATGGAGGAATTAGTACATTAGATGATGGACAGAATGAGTTTCATTTTCTTACGGAATTACCTTCAAATTATACTACTAAATTGACATCCGAGAATGATAGAATGTGGATTTCATATATAGGCGGTGTTGCGATTGCTGAAACTTATCCGGACATTCAAATTTCACCTACTTTTCAAATTGGATTTGATGAAAACCAGGACAATATGGTTTCATTAATTGGTGATAGTTATAGTTTTTTTGGATCACTTAATAATGGAGTGGAACATTGGAATGATAGTTCTGATCCTGTTACAGAAGGTGAATTTTGGTCTCATCCACCTTCATCTGAATTGCAAACTGGTTTAATTTATGCAATGGAATCAAGAAATGAAAATGGAGACGAAGAAATCTGGATAGCTTCAGGAATCGGGCTTTTTATGTATGATGGGATTGACTGGTTCTGGTTTGGATCTACTAGAAAAAAGAAAGTATGGCTTAATAACGATTGGTTTGGAAGTGAAGATAATCCTGATCCTGAATACTGGTATTATGAAGGTCAAGAAAGGCTATTCGGAGCCATCCCAACTTATCCAACAGCATTGTTTGCTGATCCTTTTGGGATGATCTGGATTGGGACACAAGATGCGGGAATCACAATCTTCGATACAAGCAGAGATATATTTATGAATCTTACAACAACTAATTCTTCATTGATCTCAAACACCATTACGGACTTCGCTTATGAACCTAAAACGGGAACTTTATTTATAGGTACCAATTCTGGGATGAATTCAGTTGAGATTGGTATCACGGCTGAAATGAATGATGAGATTGAACTCTATGAAACGATTGTTTTCCCTAATCCATTCTATCCTAATAAAGGAGATATTGTTAGAATTGAGAATATAAATTCGATCACAATGCCTACGGGGAATACTTATTGCAGAATCTTTGATCTGGAAGGAAATCTGGTGATTGATATGGATAAAGATATATATGAACAATTCAGCTGGGATGGACTAAATAAAGCTGGGGAAAAATGTAGTTCAGGGATTTATTTCTATGTTGTTTCAGCCTCCGAAG
>CAZSOM010000083.1:0-6658 GCA_964608295.1 uncultured Candidatus Cloacimonadota bacterium | reverse complement strand
CATTATTATTTCAGCTTCTACCATTTTGAGTGAAACTAGAGCTTTGATAACTGCCAGGAGGTAACGGGGTAATCCATTAAAGTATTTGATTTTATTGGAGATAATTGCCACTCTTGCATCAAAACCAATACCCAGTGCATTGATGAAATATTTATCTTCAATTTTGCCGATATCAATTTTTTGTGTATTAAATTTTACAAGGATATCTACAGCTTTATCTATATTTGATGAGAGTTTGAAATTTGCTGCAAAATCGTTTCCACCACCTTCCGGAATTATGCCCAAATTTATCTCTTCCGCTTTTCCTGAAAGCATAATCCCATTAACAACTTCATTCAGTGTACCGTCTCCACCAACGGCGACGATGTTGTGAAATCCCTTTTTTATTGTATCTTGTGTAAGTTGGATTGCATGCTGAGGAGCTTTGGTCAATTCTATTTCGTAATCAAGTTTGTGTTCATTCAAAGAGGTTACCAGTTTACTTATTTTTTTACCTGTTTTTCCCCTGCCGGCAGTTGAATTCACAATGAAAAACCACTTCTTATCTCGCATGCTTTCTCCCTATAAATTGAGGAATTTTTCTTAATATAAAAACGAATTCACCTTTGGGAAGTTCTTGTGTCATTATGGAAAGTTCCTGCAAATTACCCCAAAATATTTTTTCTTTTGGTTGAGTAAGTTTGTAAGCAATTATTGCCTGTCTGTTAGAGCCCAATATTTGTTTCAGATCAGCTAAAAGCTGTTTAAGCCTGTAGGGTGTTTCCAAAAAGATAAGATCATAATTATGTGGAAGGCGTTTAATGGCATGTTTGCGTTCATCTTTGTTAGCAGGTAAGAAACCGTAATATAGAAATTGCTCAAGTTTTAATCCACTTACCATTAAAGCAGCCATGATGGAGGATGCACCAGGAATGGGAACAACATCAATTCCATTCTGATGACATTGCCACACCAGGTTATTCCCCGGATCAGCAAAAAGAGGTGTGCCTGCATCACTGATAATCGCAGCAGTTTCATTCTTCATGACGAGTCTATCCAAGATTACAGTTGTCTGTTCAGACTCGTTATGTTCATTTAATAATTCCAGCGGTTTCTTGATATCATAACCTTTCAATAATCTGCTACCAACTTTAAATTCCTCGCAGATCACGAAATCTACCTCTTTAAGAACTTTTAATGCTCGTAAGGTAATATCGTCCGGATTGCCAATATGCGTCGCGACAACATACAATTTATTCTTTGAGGACATAGACTGTTTTCCCTTGGAAATTTAAGCGAATGTAGTTGATAAGTCCAATTATGAAGATCAATGTAGCCAGAATTAAGCCGATCAAGCTGAGTTTTAAACTCCACAAATATGTGTTAGATTCAAATTTCATTTCCACGGTATGTTCACCTGGAGGAACAACAATTCCACGCAGAATGTAGTTCGTGCAGAAGATCTCAGTCTTTTCTCCATCAATGTAAGCTTTCCACCCTGCAGGATAATAAATTTCACTAATTGTAAGGAATGAGGTTGTATCGGTTACCACATCAAATTTTAATTCATGAAGATCAAATCCGGCTGGAGTTACGGAAGATTCTGTTGGTGCAAAAACTGCGGGAACTTCCTTTTCAACAATAGCAGTTTCAGAGGGTGAGAATTCCGGATCATTTAGTTTCTTCCAAATAGCTTTTTTGTCTTTTATTAATTCCGTATTCGTCACGAACCAGGCACGCGGTAGATAGGTTTTATTTAAATAGATGGTTTGTTTCAGAGTTCTGTCATAATAGACATATTCCAGGTTTTCCAATGGCAGTTTTTGGGAGAAGATCACATATTTTGCATTGAGCATATTCACAATATTCCAGTTGATAGGGATACGATTAAGAAATTCCACGTTTAAACAATTCTCAATGATCTCTTGATACCTTTTTAATTTTGCTCCATGATAGCCACCAATCGTTTGATGATTATATGCCCAGCTGTTTTGACCAAATTCCCTGGCAAGCGGATAAATTCGGAAGTTTTCAGAATCCTGTAGCAAGAATTTATCAGCATTTGTTTTTTTATACTGTTTATCAATATTCTGTTGAGGAGTAACATTCTGTAATAACCTGCTGTCTATCATCAAAAGGTCTGTGACCACTAGTATTGCAATAAGAATTAAGAATGTATATTTGCCAATTTTTTTCCTTCCAATAAGCAAGATCAAGCCTATACTTGCCAGTAAAAAGATACCGGTTTGAATACCATCTTTCAAAAGTTTATCTGCCCTGAGAACTTTAAGTTGTTTAAGTTGAGACGGATTATATTTTGAAGCATCTCCTGCATGCTGTAGACCGAGATTGTTTAGCGAGCTGCTAACTGCGATGAAGATAATAAAAAGTACAAAAACAGTAATCAGTACTTTTTGGAAGAGATCAAAGAAATTTTTATCGTCTTCCTTCACTTTTTGGATTATTGCTTTGATCCCGAAACCTGCTAAAATTACCGTACTGAATTGCAGTAGAACAAGAATCATTGCTGGTACCCGAAACTTATTAAATCCTGGGAAATAACTCAGTAGGAAATTAGAGAGGAATGGCAGGTGTCTTCCAAAAGAGAGAAACAATGTGAAGATAGAGACGCTAAATAATATTTTAGCTATTCTGCTCCTCTCAGTGAAAACAGCAATGATTGCAAATAATAGTATAACAATTCCCATGTACATGGAAGTTTGTGTAAACGGCATCCAACCCCAGTAGTAAGGAGAAACACCACCGAAGAAACTTGGATTTACAAATGTTAAGATCTCTAATGGGTGGAATGACCAACTGGTTGCATAAGATTTACTCAAACCGCTGGCACCACCACGTATAGTATATTGACCATATTCATAAGTAGAAAAATACGGTTGAGCAATTGCCAGGAAGGCAATGATAAATGCCAGCAAAAGCAATGCTGAAAAAATTATGTATGATCTTAGATCTTTATCTTTTATTGCCCAGATAAGATAGGAAATCCAATAAATCCCGATCATCAGGAAAGTATAATAGGAAATCTGGGGATGATTGGCTCGAAGCTGCATAATTATAAGAATTGCGGTTGCACCCAATGTTATCAAGTTGCGTCGCTGTTTAAGATAATGAACTGCAAAGATGATCCAGGGAATATACACAACAGCTTTGAATTTAGTGTTATGCCCGATCTCAAGTAATCCTAAAAAATGACATGAAAGAGCCATTGCGATGGCACTGATAAATGCAATGATCGGATCGAATTTGAGATGGATCATAAACAAGTAAACTCCCAAAGCCATTATGAAAAGCATGAAAATTCTCCAACTCATAACTTTATTTGTGATCCTGAACACATTATTTAAAAAAGGATATTTTGCGCCAAAGGAGATAAGGTAGGAAGGCATTCCACTGAATACATTAGGGTTCCATAAAGCCTGATCTTTATGTTCTTTGTTATAATTACTTAAAACTTGTGCAGATGATTTCCACTGGCTTGTATCGCTTGCTGCTGGGGCATAATTCAAAAAAGCGATCTTGAAAAAGGAGATCGATAAAATTACAAAAAGTAAACTTATAAAAATTAAATGTTTAAATCTTCCCTCAAAAATTCTTTCCATGAACCCAGTTTTATCTACTTCTTTCAGCTTATTCTTTTTTGCCATACTTTCCTCAATTTATAAATTTATAGAGTAACTTCTCATCACTGATAATTTCACTTCTCTGAAAATTAATGTGGTTGAATTGAAGTCAAATAAAAAAGTGAATATTGTTAGCAGCTTATTTTAACAACAGCATTTTATTGCTGGCAATTGCTTTACCATCTACTTTCAATTGATACATATAAATACCCGAAGAGACTGGTTGATTATTTTGATCGGTTCCATTCCAGGTAACGCTATATTGTGTTTCCCCTCGTCCTTCGATAAACTCAGAATGACACAAGCTCGGAGAAAGATCCTTTACTTTTTGCCCTCTGATGTTGTAAACTTCAAGTGTCACAAAATCGGAGTTTTGTGTTACTGAAAATTGTACTGTTGTTTCAGGATTAAATGGATTTGGATAATTTGTGATCTGAATTTGTAACAAATCTATGGTTTCTTCTTCAGAGCTTACAGGTTCATAAAGAAATTCACGTGATATGATCGCAGTTTCTTCATTATCGTAGAGAGCTGAAACACCGGCAATGTAAGTATTACCTACAATTAAATTTCGAAATGTATATCCTATTATAGAATCACTTAAAGTTGTTAGAAATTCTCCTTCGAGGTAAATGTTGAAACCAGTTGCATTATAGCCAGCAGGTAGTTGCCATGAGAGTGTTGCATCTTCTACATAGAGATTAATAGGAACTGGGTTACCAGGGAATTCATAAGCTCCCATATCTATTGCACTACCGCAAACGCGGGGATTACCTGCCAGATCATAAGCTGGAATCTCTACTCCGTAAGGTAAATCTAATGTGCCGGTATCTATACAAGGAGAATTAGCTGATAAAGCATATGGCCAATCGAACCCTGGACCAAGCCACAAAGGATCTTCATCCAGCATTGTCTCATCATCCCAAATGATAATACTGTTGTTGCCAAAGGGTTGATAAATTCCATCTTCTCCCTCTTCTATGAGAGAATTCCAACAATTTAGTTTGTTTGGTCCTTCAGATCCATTCAAGCAAATATTATATGGTTCGTTTCCATAAATAATAGAATTTACTATATTAGCTTCAGATTCACATTTTAATTGAATGGCAGCGCCATCGTAGAGACATTCATTATTGCCAATTGTGGAATTGACTAAGTTCAGTTTAATTTCAGTATCAATTAATATGCCAACAGTAGCGGGTAACCATTCCGTAGAAGCATCTACATTATCAGAAATTCTTGTATTAACAACATTAGCAATTAAAGAATCACTTAAGGGTATGGCACGATCAATTCTTATTTGTATGCAACTTGAAATTGATGAATTATCTGTGACAATACAATTCTTTAAATTAATTGTTGGTTTGTTTTTAGTTGTATATAAATATAAACCACCTCCAAAAAAATTATTATTAATAATAGTGTTTTCAATTGAAACATCTGAAAAATGAATTTTTATTGCCGCACCTCCCAAATATACAAAATCATCTATATGATTAACAATTTGGACATTATTGATATCGAAATTTTCATTTTGACCTATAAAAATATTATCTTTATTACTTGCATTAATAAGTGTTAGATTCTTAATATTACAACTCTTTTGCGGATCATAAGCAGTAATGTGACCACCATAGAATTCTGCATCCAAAATCGTATTATCTTGTGATTCTCCTTCAAGATTTATATAGCTTTTAAGATGAAGAGGGAAATATTCACTGTTAAAAGAAGCTGAATAAATGCCATTTTCAAAGTAAATATTTTTATGCATCAAACTGTCTGATCTTATATTAGCAAGAGCATAAGCAATAGATTGGAGAGGATCAGAAGCAGAAGATCCACTGTTATTGTTATCTCCTACCGGAGATACGTAAAGATCATGATTTACTTGCTCAATCTTAGCATTTTGTATCTCAACAGAAAATAAACCTGGTTGGGGAAATCCAGCACCCCCTGATGTTGGATAGATAAAATAAAATCCTTCTGCAGGATCTGCTACAGTAAAAGTGTCGACAATAATTTCCTGAAAGGGGGATAGATAGCTAACAAAGATATCGGAAGCCACTCCTCCAAAATTTAAGTAAATATTATTTAAAACTTCTTCATCATAGGAAATATTAACACAACCAGCCATATAAATACCACCACCCTTATTAAGTGCTCTATTATATTTTATTGTACTACCAACAAGGGATAAATTGACACTTTCATATAAATAAATTCCTCCTCCGCTCAATGATTTATTATCTTTTATAATACATTTGTTAATTTCAATATCAGCATTATCAATATAAAAACCGCCACCTTTTTTATTGAAAGGATTATTGATATTCGTTGTATATCCAATGCCATGCTGTACTACAAAACCAATTATTTGGATTTGATAATATTCCAAAATATTTTCTATTCGAATAACACATCCATTTTGAAAACCGTCAATAATAGTTTGAGAGATGTAGGATTCATCACCAGTAGTGAGATAAAGGCTACCTATAGTCATATATTTTTCTATAATTACAAGATTTTCGTAATATGTTCCTGGATATACAAGAAGAGTATCACCATTGGTACAATAATCAATTCCTGCCTGGATAGTGGTGAAGTTACCAGTACCGTCTTGTTTGATGTGCCATATAGAAGCATTTAGCAACGAACAAACGCTAACAAAAACGAACAGAAGAATTAATTTAGATTTCAATGAACCCCCTTTAGTTCCCCCTTATGAAGGGGGACTTACCTCGCCATGTCCCCTCTCTTAAGCCAAGAGAGGGGATTGCGATTTGTTTATTATTGCATGCAGGATATTTGCGTTACTTCAAGAGTAACATTTTCTTTGAAATTTCCTGATCAGTGGTTATGAGCTTGTAGAGATACAAACCAGAACCAACATTTTTACCATTATCATCTTTTCCATTCCACGTAATTGAATGTTCACCTGAAGAAATTTGACTACAAACAAGCTGACGAACTTTTTGACCTTTCATATTGTAAACAACTATATCAATATTCTGTTCTTGAGGTAATGAGAAGGTTATATT
>CAZSOM010000082.1:0-6726 GCA_964608295.1 uncultured Candidatus Cloacimonadota bacterium | reverse complement strand
AAGCAACCTCGAATATTTTTTGAGTGCTTTATTTGTAAAGAACTTTAATAATTGACAAAATGAGTGCTACTAAGAATTTTCCAAGCTTAAATAAATGAGAATTGAGGAAATTTATGAAATGTAGTGGTATGAGAAAAGAAAAAACTAAAAACGGTAGAAAAATAGAGGTTAAATGCAATACTAAACTTGATAAGCATGCCATTTTCTGTAAAGTATGCGGGCAGCCTACAGAAGCACTTTCAGGACCACTCTCAGCCAAATCGAATTATCAGAAGGTCTGGGACAAGTTCAAGCCTGATAAATCCCAATATTATTCCTTTTCGATTTTTATCGTACTTACATCTTTCTTATTGATTGGCTTAGGAATTTTCTTCAGTAAAGAGTTGGCAGAAAGTTTTAAGATTAGTCATTATCTTTTTACAAATCTGATGCTTCTATTTTTAGTTCCACTTACCTTAATTCCGTTTAGTTTTGAGGAAAAATTTGTTGAATACCCATTCAAAATTTCGATGTACTTCAATTCGCTAAAATATTATCCTAAGTTCTTTTTACTTGTGCTTGTAAATATTCTTTATTTCTTACTTCTAAAAATTCTTTGTACAGGTTATATCCTGGGAATTACTGTAGATCCCATTTTGCATCCTGTAAGATTTATCTTGGTACTTTATTGGATTGCAATTACCTTCCCGACTGTATTGTTGATTATCAGGAAGAAAATGAATCCGATCAAAGCAGTGATCTCATGCTATAAAGCAAGTGCAGAAACTCGCTGGCAACAGTTTTTCATTGTGTTTAGATTATTCATAATGAATGTTATTGGTGCAGTATTTGCAGGTTTAGGACTTCTGGTGACGATCCCATTTTCTTACATTTTGATCGAGAAATATTTCCAGAGTCTAGATGAATTTGAACTCTTTGAATAATATTGTACCAGGTTATTAATGGAACATTTAAGAATCGGGATTGTGGGAAATATCGGTGTTGGTAAATCAACTTTAGTAGAAGCAGCCAGCAAAAAACCATTTAATGAAATTCTACTTTCAACAATTCCCAATAGGATTGGTGATGAAAAAGTCTATGCATTTCAGGAAAAGTTTAATCCCAAAGTATTGGATGCTTTCTATGAAGATCCGATTGGAAATGCATTTATGGCACAGATCGAATTCTTCAACGGAAGATTAGACAGGCAGCGTCAAATCGAAGACAGAAAAGGTATTGTTCTGGAAGACAGAACTTTGGCAGAGGATTATCATATTTTCGGTATGGCGCAGAAAATCATGGGAAACATGACAGAAGAAGAATTTCTGGCTTATCAACGTAATTACAACTTGATGACAAAAGAGATAACTCAACCTGATCTAATCGTCTATCTGAAAGCAGATGTACCTGTTTTGCTTGAAAGGATTAAAGAGCGCGGCAGAAAAAGTGAAACAGGAATTCCAAAAGAGTATTTAGAGCAATTAAATCAACTCTACGACCAGTTCATAAGCCGACATGTTACTTGCCCTGTACTGGTTATAGATACTAATGTAGATACACCAATAGATAAATATATAGAAGTTACAATCAATAAAATTACTGAAAAAATTCGATCTCTAGAGTTGCGTGTAACAACACCGGGAATCAGTGAATGGGTAACCTTACCTGAAACCGCTGCAACTCTCAAAGCTATTGATGCTGAAGCAAAATTGGAGAAATATTTATCAGAAAGACCAAAGCTTGTTGCCATAGCCGGTAATGTAGGATTGGGTAAATCAACTTTAGCTGCGATCATGCAGAGAAGTTTGAAGATCAAGGGTTTATATGAAAATCCTGAAGAAAACCCACTACTGGAAAAATTCCTGAAAGATAAAAAAAAATATTGTTATGATCTTCAACTTTATTTTCTTCAGATGCGCAAAGAACTTCAAATGAAAGGTAAAAATGGTAAAGAGAGCTATGTTATGGATAGATCTCTACCGGAAGACCTGCTGGTTTTCTGTTATCAATTTCATGAAGATGGTTTTTTAACACAAGATGAACTTGATTTGCTCACAGCTAAGTTTAAAGCAGTTTGTAATGAAATATCTTCACCTGATCTTCTAATAGTGTTAAAAGGAAGAGCAGATCTTGCTTGGCGTCGTATTCAGCAGCGTGGCAGAGAAATGGAAATGGAAGGTGGCTGGAGTAGAAATGAGATCAATGCTTTAAATGGGTGGTATCGAACTTACGCTAATGATGTTAACAGATTTGGATACCATAAAGGCAAAATTATTGAGATCAATGTTGAAAAGATAAATTTCACTAATCGTATTCATGTGGGATACCTGTTTGAAATTATCTACTCAGCTCTCACTAACGATTAAATAGAAAAAAGATAGTATTACAATCTAGGAGATTGAGATGAAAAAAATGCTTATAAGTCTTATCATTTTGATGTTGGTTTGTTTAACTTTTGCAGAGGATATTAGTTTGCTGAGAAAATCTATGATTATGGCAACTCTGTGGCAATCTACATCTGCTGAATATCGTGCTCTTACTTATCAAGCATATAATATTGCCAAATTACGTCTTGATGAAGAACTGAAAATTAAAAGAATACAGAAAAGAGCAATTATTGTCGATGCTGATGAAACTGTTTTAGACAATACGGCTTTCGAGATCAGAACGATTGTAGATGATGCACAATATTATAGAGACTTTGATGAATGGGTAGAAATTGCAGAAGCAGAAGCAATACCTGGAGCTTTAGAATTTCTGAATTATGCTCATGAAAAAGGTTGTGATATCTATTACATTTCCAATAGAAAATTGAGTTTCATGAGAGGTACTCAGAAAAATCTGGAATTATTAGGATTTCCTCAAGCTTTAGAATCACACATTCTGCTCAAAGATGATACCTCTGATAAAGGAATTAGACGAGAGAAAGTAGCTGAAGATCATTTTATAGTAATGCTTATCGGAGATAATTTAATCGACTTTGAGGATGTCTTCCGGAAAAAAAGTATTAATGAGAGATTTGCTTCGTTAGAAAATTTTAAGAATGAATTTGGAAAAAGATTTATCATCCTTCCAAACCCAATGTATGGTGAGTGGGAAAAAACAATTTATGGGGGAACTCGAAAAATACCTGAAAAAATTAAAGAAGATAAATTGTGGGAAAATTTAATTAATAACAAATAAAAAACGCACATTTTCTGCAATCATAACTGTTTATATTTTAAAAATTTATTACAAGCCGAAGATATATTAGCAATTTAATAAATAAATTTTAATAATATTATAATTTTTTTTTTTCAACTTGACATTTAACATACAAAAACAACTTTCTCGTACTAGTCGTGTGAAATTATTATAGGAGGGGTTATGAAAAAAATTGTTTTATTTGTCATTCTAACAGCTTTGTTTATCCTGCCATTGTATGCACAAATTGGAAAAGTTGCAGGAAGGGTTACAATTGAGAAAAGTGGTGAGCCACTTGCGAATGCAGCAGTTGTGTTAGTTGGTTCTAATATGGGTACCTATACAAAAGCGAATGGTACTTTTGTAATAGCTAATGTTCCTGTTGGTATGGTTAATGTTCAGATCCGCTATATGGGATACGGGACAAAGGACTTTGATGTTGAAGTTAAAGAAAATGAAACAGCGATCGTTAATGCTAAACTTGTTGTTGAATCAATTCAGATCGGTGGTATGTCGGTTAGTGCAAACCGAGCTGTGAAGAGAGAAACTCCAATAGCTTTTACAGATCTAAGTCAGGATGAAGTCACAGGTAAATATACTACTGGAGACGTTCCAGGTTTATTGCAAGGTGTTCCTGGTTTATTCTCTACCGGTGGTGGACTGGGAGAAGGTGAACTTCTCGTAAGAGGTTTTGGTCAGGACAAAGTTCAGATAATGATTAACGGTATTCCTGTGAATGACCCGGAAAGTCAGCAGGTCTATTGGAGCAACTGGACAGGTCTTTCATCCAATATTAAATCAGTTCAAGTTCAACGTGGAGCTGGATCTTCCATGTATGGTTCCGGTGTATTTGGTGGATCAGTAAATATCGAAACTATTGGTAGCTCTGTTCCTGATACAGAATGGACATTCAGGACTTCCGGTGGAACATATTCTACACCAGATAAAGTAGCTGATGGAAAAGGTAATATGATTGATTGGACACCTGTAAATTACAATATGCTGGTACGCTATAATTCCGGAAATCTTTATGATGGAAAATTCAATTATAGTGTAATGGCGGAGAGAAAACTCGGTGATTCCTGGCAGATAGGTACAGATTATGATGGATGGTCTTTTGGTATAGACACTCAGCATCTTTGGGGAGATCATGTTGTTAATTTTAGTTTAATTTCAGCTCCACAAAAACACAATCAAATGAGAACTTCTACAGATTTGGAATTGATGGATACGCTGGGAAGAGCTTATAACAGAAACAACAATCCGGAACAGGTAAATTATTATACTAAACCACAATTCTCAATTCGGGATGAATGGAAAATCAATGATGATGCAACCGTTATGACAAATGTATTTATCACTTCTGGTACAGGTGGTGGAAAATATCTGAGAAATGATAAATTTGATGTAACCGATGGTCGCATTTACGGACAATCTACTAGTGCCGGTACAGATAACAAATATTTTGGTCGTCATGCCCGTCACATCTATGAAGAAACAGGTGTAATGTTAGATGGATACGATCCTGCTGATTCTACATATTATGATGAATATGTGTCTAAAGCTCGTAATCTTCCTAATGCAGATTACAGTCACACATGGACAAATGACAGTCAAAACAATCACAAGCAATTCGGTTTGAATACCTACATTGATAAGAAACTTAACGATATATTCAAAGTAGTTGTTGGTGGTGAATGGAGATACTGGAGAGGTACTCATATTGCTCAAGGTTGGGATCTTCGCTATTATGGCGGCACTTACGATGAACATCAAAATCGTTATAATTATGATGGTATTGTTTCTAATCTTTCCGGTTTTGTAAGAGCTCAGGTACAACCAATTCCAGAACTAACAGTCTTGTTGGATGGACAATATGCCAGCTATACTTCTAGAGTAGAAGAGAATCCTATTAGGATTTTTGATTACGGCTTAGGAACATTTACAGATAATTATTACTATGCTACAAAAGCAAACTTTGAAGAAGATGATTATGAGAAAACATTCAGTTTCTTCTCACCAAAATTTGGTATTAACTATAATATAACTGAATATTTAAATGTTCTTGTAAACTACTCAATTGCCAATAAAGAACCTAGAGTAGGTGACTGGTATAGCAGATCTGGCGGACCGGATGCATCTCAAACAGCTGATGATGGAACAGTAAATGAACTTGATCCTGAAAAAGCTACTACTGCTGAATTCGGTATTGGTTATGAAGGTATAGGTTGGAACATTACAGCTAACCTTTACCAAACAATCTATGCTGATAAAATTGAAGGTGTATTACAACAAAATGGTGACTATTTAACTATAAATGCTGGTGAAGCAACTCACCAAGGTGTGGAATTAGATGCTGGTTTTAATATGGCAAACTTCGATGGTGGACTTTCAGTTACTTATTCTCAAAACCGTTGGACCGAGTTAAATGTTGATCAAATCTTTGGTGAAGATGCTGATGACGTAATCGATAAAGTTGCTCCATTCTCTCCAGAGCAAATGGCTAGCTTTGATGTTGGTTACACATTCAATTTACCTGCTGGAGATTTGAGAGTTGGTCTTAATACAAACTGGTGGGATGAATATTACGGAACTTATACAAATGAATATTACACAGAATATATAATGGAAGATCCTACTGACCCATGGAGTGACGTTATTCCAGTTGCTGCTTCATTAGAAGAATCTAAATTACCTTATTTCTTCGCCTTGAATAGTAACATTTCTTATGCTTTCAAACTTGGAAGTAAGGATGCTTCTATTCGCTTGGATCTGAAAAACATTAACAACAGAGAAGACAATATGCTTAGAGCATACTACACAGGAGATTACGGTCGTAATGACCTTCTAAATGGTATTGATTACATGTATGTTACACCAGCTCCAATGTTCAATGCTTTCATTACAGCAGAAGTAAAATTCTAATCTGACGCATATAAATGTTGTTCAGGGGAAACCAAATGGTTTCCCCTTTTTCTATGCACAAATTATCTTTTATTTGACTTATAAATAATTAATTAAATTTATCCTCTGGAATATATTATGCATAAACAAGGGATATATTAAATAATAAAATATTGGAGGAGAAAATGAAAAATTTATTTATTATTGGATTTGTAATGTTTTCAATATTACTAATGGCAGACTCATATGATCTGCGTGATGTGAGTGGTGAGAATTATGTCCCCGGAGTTCGAGATCAGAGTAATTTTGGAACTTGTTGGACTTTTGGAGCATTTGCTTCCATGGAAGGCAACATGATGATAACCGGAACTTGGAATGCTGCTGGAGAGACAGGAGAACCAAACTTGGCTGAAAGACATCTCGATTGGTGGAACGGATTCAATGATAATAATAATGATGATATTACACCACCAACAGGTAGTGGGTTGGAAGTTCATAATGGTGGAGATTATCGAGTAACTACCGCATATCTTTCACGCGGTGAGGGAGCGATTCGAGAATTGGATGCGCCGTATTCAGGAAATGCTACAGCTCCTGATCGATGGTTGCCAAGTTATCACTATTACTATCCCAGGGATGTAGAATGGTATAAACTGGCAG